>NZ_JBFAKG010000070.1:5956-55948 GCF_040655595.1 Saccharopolyspora sp. NPDC050389 | reverse complement strand
AGGCACCTGAGGTTCCGCCACCCGCACCGCCAAGCAGATCGAGTTTGGAAACAGCCTCTATAGCAGCCCAAAAGACTCACGGCCCCGGATCAGGCCTGGTCGTAGGCGCGGAGGGTGCGCAGGGCATCGATCGCCACCCGCGGTCGCCACTCCAGGTGGGTGCCGGGCGCCCACGCGCGCCAGCGGATCGGCCAGCCGCCGTCGTCCTCCTGCAGGCCTGCGAGGTGGTCGAGCCCTCGGGCCATCTCGTCGTCGGAGAACCACGAGCGCGCCAGGCTCGCCGGCTCCGGCGCGTAGTCCCAGACGCAGTGCAGCTCGCCGGGGGCGTAGCCGGGAGGCACCTGAGCCCGTTCGGGATGCTGCGGATCAAGCAGCACGAACCCCTTCCCCCGCACGAACTCGCCCAGTTTCTCGGCCGCGGCACGTGCCCGATCGCGATCGGGCACGTGGTCGAGGAACGACACCGCCGCCTGCACCTCGTAGGGGTGGCTCTCGGTCAGCTCGTCGATCCGCCGCCAGCAGAATTCGGTGGCCCCAGCCAGCCACGGGTGCTCGACCCGGTTCCTGTGCAGCACGCCCGCAAGCAGGCCGCTAGTGAGCAGGCTCCCCTCGGGCTCCTCGACGATCGGCATCCACGGCGCGTGCGGATAGTCCCGCAACCGCGTGTCACCTGCGGGCACACCGCCGTCCGGGCGCGTGATCGACATCAGGTAGTCGCAGATCCGCGCCACCGCGGCCCCGTCGCACGCCCCGACCTCGTCGAGGACCAGCAGTGCCGTGAAGGTCTGCAGCGGCTGGCTGATCGGGCCGCGCGAGTCGGGCTCCAAGGCGTAGCCGTAGCCGCCGTCCGCGCAGCGGTAGGCGTCGAGCGCGGCCAGCACCCCGTCGGCGCTGCCTTCGGCGAACAAGAACTCGAACCGGCGTTGTTCCAGCACGCGCGCGGTAAGCCAGACGAACTGCTCGACGGCGGCCACGCGCTCGGCGGTGCATCGAATCATGCGCCGACGATAAAGACGAATGGCCGACCCGTTCTTGAACGAATCGGCCATTCCGTCGAATGTGCTCAGCCTTCGGTGACAGCCCCGGTCGGCGCGTCCTCCACCGGCGGCCCCGCCGGACGCGACGCGGCCCGGCGAACCCGCCGCACCGGCGCGGCCGGAGCGACGCTCGGCAGGCCGTTCTCAACGGCCTGCTGCGCCTCGGCCGGCTTGCTGACCACCAGCGGCGCCACCGCCCCGCCGACGCTGCCGGCGGCCCGCGTCGCCTTGCGCCGCGGCCGACCGTTCGCCGCGGCCGGCGACGTCGCCTCCGGCTCCGCCTTCACCGGCTCTGCCGCGGGCTCGACCGCCTTCGGCTCGACGACCGGCTTCGCAGGCTCCGCCGTCACGGCCTTCGGCTCGACGACGGGCTCCGGCTTCGGAGCCTCCGGCTCGGCCTTCGGCTCAACCGCCGCCGGCTTCGGCTCGGCCTTCACGGCCTCGACGACCGCAGGCTTGACGGGCTCCGCCTTGGGCTTCTCCGCCTTGGGCTCCTCGGCCTTGGGCTCCGCCACCTTGGCGGCCTCGACCTTGGGTGCCTCGGACTTGGGTGCCTCGACCTTGGCCGGCTCCGCCTTGACGGGCTCCGCCTTGGCCTCGCTGCGCGTCTCCTGCTGGGCGGGCTGTTCGGGCTCGTGCTGCTTGCCGCGCTGCCGGTTCCGGCGGGCACCGTTGCCGGCCGCGGCCTGCCCGTTCGGCTGCGCGACCGGGTCGGTCGAGACGAGCAGCCCGCGGCCGCGGCAGTGCTCGCAGGTGCTGCTGTAGGCCTCCAGCAGGCCGGTGCCGACCCGCTTGCGGGTCATCTGCACCAGGCCCAGCGAGGTCACCTCGGCGACCTGGTGGCGGGTGCGGTCCCGGCCCAGGCACTCGGTGAGGCGGCGCAGCACCAGGTCGCGGTTGGACTCGAGCACCATGTCGATGAAGTCGATGACGATGATGCCGCCGATGTCGCGCAACCGGAGCTGCCGGACGATCTCCTCGGCCGCCTCCAGGTTGTTGCGGGTGACCGTCTCCTCCAGGTTGCCCCCGGAGCCGGTGAACTTGCCGGTGTTGACGTCGATCACCGTCATGGCTTCGGTGCGGTCGATCACCAGGTAGCCGCCGGAGGGCAGCCAGACCTTGCGGTCCAGGGCCTTGGCGATCTGCTCGTTGATCCGCTGCTCGGTGAACACGTCGTTCTTGCCGACGTGCTTCGACAGCCGCTGCGCCAGGTCCGGCGCGACGTGCTTGACGTAGGCGTCGATGGTGTCCCAGGCGTCGGTGCCCTGGACCGTCATGGCCGAGAAGTCCTCGGTGAACAGGTCGCGGACGACCTTGATCAGCAGGTCCGGCTCCTCGTAGAGCAGCTGCGGGGCCTGCGCGCCCGGCGTCTCGGCCTTCTCCTTGATGACCTCCCACTGCGCCTGCAGGCGCCGCACGTCGCGGTCCAGCGCCTCTTCGCTGGTGCCCTCGGACGCGGTGCGGATGATCACCCCGGCGTTGTCCGGCACGATCCGCTTGAGGATCTCCTTGAGCCGCTTGCGCTCGGTGTCCGGCAGCTTGCGGCTGATGCCGGTCGCGCCGCCGCCCGGCACGTACACCAGGAATCGGCCGGGCAGGCTGATCTGGGTGGTCAGGCGGGCGCCCTTGTGGCCGACCGGGTCCTTGGTGACCTGCACCAGGACGCTGTCGCCGGTCTGCAGGGCCTGCTCGATGCGGCGGGCCTTGCCGGCCAGCCCGGCGGCGTCCCAGTCCACCTCGCCGGCGTAGAGCACCGCGTTGCGGCCCCGGCCGATGTCGACGAACGCCGCCTCCATGCTGGGCAGCACGTTCTGCACGCGCCCGAGGTAGACGTTGCCGACCAGCGAGCCGGAGCCCGACGAGGTCACGAAGTTCTCGACGAGGACGTTGTCCTCGAGCACCGCGATCTGGGTCTGGTCGCCGTTCTGCCGGACGACCATCTTGCGGTCCACCGACTCGCGACGCGCCAGGAACTCGGCTTCGGAGAGCACCGGCGCCCGGCGGCGGCCGGCCTCGCGGCCGTCCCGGCGGCGCTGCCGCTTGGCTTCCAGCCGGGTCGAGCCCTTGACCGCGCGAACCTCGTCGTCGCTGCTGTCCTGGCGGGTCTCCGCGGCCGGTTCGCGCACGTGCACGACGGTGTTCGGCGGATCGTCCTCGCGGGCGCTGCTCTCGTCGTCCGAGGAGCCCTTGCGGCGACGACGACGGCGACGACGGCGGTTGGAGTCGCCCGCGCCCTCGGAGTCGGCCGACTGCTCCTCGGCGGTTTCCTCCGCGGCCGGTTCGGCGGCTTCGGCGCCGGTCTCCTCCGCGGTTTCGGACTCTTCCTCGCCCGACTCGGACTCGGCACCACGACCCCGGCCCCGGCCGCGACGGCCACGCCGACGGCGGCGGCGACCGGCCGGCTCGCTCTCGTCATCGGCTTCGGCGGAGGTCGATGCGGGCTCTTCGGCCTCGGTCGCCTCGACGGCCTCGGCCTCGGGCTCCGGCTTCGCCTCCGCCGGTTCCGGCTCGGCCTTCGGCGCCTGCCGTGCCTCGGCCTGCTGGGGCGCGAGGAACATCGCCTCCGGCGCGGCGAACAGGGGCGTCAGCCCCGGCGCGGACGCGCTGGCGACCGGCTCGACCCCGGCGGGCGCGAAGTCGGCCGCCGGCACCGCGGGCTCCGGCTCAACCGCGGGCTCCGGCTCGGCCTTGGTTTCGACCTCTGCCGGGGCCGCAGCCGCTGCCTGGGGTTCCGGCTCGGCCTGGGTTTCGGGCTCGCTCTGCTCCGGCTCGGCCGCGCTCTCCGACTCGGCCACCATTTCGGGGTGCAGGGCCTGCACCACCTGCAGAGCGACGTCTCGGGTGATGTTCGACTGGGCGCTGCGAACCGATTCGCCGATCGATTCCAGCGTCGTGATGATCTCCCGGCTGCTGGCGCCCAGCAGCTTGGCCAGTGCGTGCACCCGGAGCTTGGCGGGCAGCTCGATCGTGCCCTGCTCGTCGCGGGTGGGTGTGGGCGATTGCCCGCTGGCGCTTCCAGCGGGCGTATCCATGTTCAACATCCAGCTCCTCCGCCCCCGGGCGCGTCCGGGTGGACGCGGCCGCACAGAGGCATGTGCGATCTTCGGTCTCCGCCGCCCGCAGGCGACGGCAATTCTGGTGTTCCCTCCGCCCCGGGCCTTCAGGCCGGGAAGTGACACGGCGGGTCGACGACGTCCGCGCCGCCCGTCACCCCGCCGCGGGCTCTCCCGCCGGAATCCGGCCGCCGCCTGAGGCCCGGGCCAACGGGTCGACAATCCCTCCCCCGTCGTCGAGCCGACCCTGCTCCAGCCGGGTCGCACTCGCGGCGGCCGACGGTGCCAGACCGGCGACGACACGCAGGGCGCTCAGTACGTCGTCGGGTCGTACGACCGGTGTTGTCTGCCGCACGACCGTTACAAGTATCCCATACGGTTCGGATGCCTTCGGCCAATCGTCCACCTGGGCGGTCGACGCGGAATTTTGATCACTCTCCGCGACCGCCCGTCGGCCGTCCTGCACCTCCGCGCTGACCAGCGCGGCCCGCGCGTCGATGGTGCGGCGACCGTCCTTGGTCATCCGCTCCACCAGCGCGGTGTCGGCCGCCATCAGCGCCGTCGCGGCGTCGCGCAGCTCGGCGACGTCCGTGCCGGGAAGGTCGATCCGCCACCGGCTCACCTGCAGCCGGTCGGCGAGCGGACCCGGCTCGGCCTCGACCGCGTCGAGCACGTCTATCCCGTCCGGCAGCGCGCCGTTGAGCTCGGCGCACAGCATCGCCGGGTCGAGCCGCTCGACGAGCTGGAGCTCGACGTATTCGGCCACGCTGGACACGCCGGTGGGCACCGCGCCCGCCCAGGACACCTTCGGGTGCGGGCTGAAGCCCTGGGAATACGCCATCGGTACCCCAGCCCTCCGCAGCGCGCGCTCGAAGGTGCGCGCCACGTCGCGGTGCGAGGTGAACCGCAGCCGTCCCCGTTTGGCGTAACGCAGGCGCAGCTTCTGCACCGGTGGCGCCGAGGGATTCGGGTGATCTCGCCGACTCAGGATGCCCTCCCCGACCAATGATCGTCATCGGCGGTCGTCGTCGACCGCTCCTATGTCGATGCTTGCGTGCTCAACCGCAGTGTGACAACACCTGCGGGTCATGTTTCGAAGGACCGTACCCCGGCCACCACCCCGGTACCGAGCGCTCCGCCGGGGCGCCTGCGGCTTCGGACGAAACCGCAGGCGCCCCGAACGGGAGGCCCTTGACCAGGGAAAATCCAGTGATTGCGGCGGTGGTCAGCCGCCGTTGAGGGCCGGGTTGCGAACCGGGGAGCCCTGTCCGACCGGAGAAATCGGCAGCAACTTCCGCCCGGTCGGGCCGACCTCGATGTCGGTGCCCATCGTCGGGCACACGCCGCAGTCGAAGCACGGCGTCCACCGGCAGTCGTCTTGCTCGCGGGCGTCCAGCGCGTCCTGCCAGTCGGCCCACAACCACTCCTTGTCCAGCCCGGAGTCGAGGTGGTCCCACGGCAGCACCTCGGTCTCGCCGCGCTCGCGGGTGGTGAACCAGTGCACGTCCACGCCCAGCGGTTCGAGCTCGGCGGCGGCGCAGGACATCCAGCGCTCGAACGAGAAGTACTCGTTCCAGCCGTCGAACCGGCCGCCCTCGCGCCACACCCGCTCGATGACCCGGCCGATCCGGCGGTCACCGCGCGACAGCAAGCCCTCGACCATCGTCGGCTTGCCGTCGTGGTAGCGCATGCCGATGTTGCGGCCCAGGCTGCGGTCGGTGTTGATCTCCTGGCGCAGCTTGCGCAGCCGGTCGTCGATGGTGTCCGGATCGCTCTGCGACGCCCACTGGAACGGGGTGTGCGGCTTCGGCACGAAGCCGCCGATCGAGATCGTGCAGCGGATGTCCTTGCGGCCCGAAACCTCGCGCCCGGCCCGGATGACCTGCTTGGCCATCTCGGCGATCTGCAGCACGTCCTCGTCGGTCTCGGTCGGCAGCCCGCACATGAAGTACAGCTTGACCTGCCGCCAGCCGTTGGCGAACGCGGCGGAGACGGTGCGGATCAGGTCCTCTTCCGACACCATCTTGTTGATCACCCGCCGGATCCGCTCGCTGCCGCCCTCCGGCGCGAAGGTCAGGCCCGAGCGGCGGCCGTTGCGGGACAGCTCGTTGGCGAGGTCGATGTTGAAGGCGTCCACCCGGGTCGACGGCAGCGACAGCCCGGTGTTCGTGCCCTCGTAGCGGTCCGCCAGCCCCTTCGTGATCTCGGCGATCTCGGAGTGGTCGGCCGAGCTCAACGACAGCAGGCCGACCTCTTCGAAACCGGTGGCCTCCAGCCCGCGCTGCACCATGTCGCCGATGCCTTCGATGGACCGCTCCCGCACCGGCCGGGTGATCATCCCGGCCTGGCAGAACCGGCAGCCGCGGGTGCAGCCGCGGAAGATCTCCACGCTCATCCGCTCGTGCACGCTCTCGGCCAGCGGCACCAGCGGCTTCTTCGGGTACGGCCAGTCGTCGAGCTCCATGGTCGTCCGCTTGAAGACGCGGTACGGCACCCGGTCGTGGTTCGGCACGACCTCCGCGATCGCGCCGTCGGGGCCGTAGGTGACGTCGTAGAACTTCGGCACGTACACGCCGCCGGACTCGGCCAGCCGGAGCAGCAGCTCGTCCCGCCCGCCCGGCTGCCCCTCGGCCTTCCAGCGCCGGATGGCCTCGGTGATCTCCAGGACCGCTTCCTCGCCGTCGCCGAGCACCGCGGCGTCCAGGAAGTCGGCGATCGGCTCCGGGTTGAACGCCGCATGCCCGCCGGCCAGCACGATCGGATGATCATCGGTGCGATCCACCGCGTGCAGCGGGATGCCCGCGAGGTCGAGCGCGCCGAGCATGTTGGTGTAGCCGAGTTCGGTGGCGAAGCTGAGGCCCAGCACGTCGAACGCGCCGACCGGCCGATGGCTGTCCACGGTGAACTGCGGGATGTCGTGCTCCCGCATCAGCGCTTCGAGATCCGGCCACACCGCGTAGGTGCGTTCGGCGAGCACATCCGGCTGCTCGTTGAGGATCTCGTAGAGGATCTGCACGCCCTGGTTGGGCAGGCCGACCTCGTAGGCGTCGGGGTACATCAGGCACCACCGGATGGCGGCGTCGTCCCACGCCTTCGCCGTCGCGTTGAGCTCCCCACCCACGTACTGCACGGGTTTGGAGACGCGCGGCAGCAGCGGTTCCAACCTGTCGAAAACGGACTCCACACGCACGCGACCAGGGTAGAGGTCCGCCCCGGATCGGGAGACCGGGGGCGATTCCAATGGAAACCGGACATCCGATTTCCATTGAAATCGCGCAACACCGGTGCTCAGACGTCGCGGGTGAACCAGATCTCGTCCCGGTCGTCACCAGCGGCGACCCGCACCGCGCCCGGCCAGCGGCCGCGCTCGACCCAGCCGTGGGCCTCGTAGAAGCGCTCCAGGTCGTGCCCGCTGCGGGTGACCAGGTCCAGCTTCTCCAGGCCGATCGCCTGCGCCTGCACCAGCACGGCGTCGAGTAGCCGCTTGCCCCAGCCCTTGCGCTGCAGCGCGGGGTCGACGGCGAGCCAGGCGAGCTCACCGGTGTGCGTGCGCACCGGCAGCTGGCGCTGCCGCAGCACCGCGAGCCCGACCAGCACGTGCTGCTGGCCGATGGTGATCAGGTGCGCCTTCTCGGCCCGGACGTCCTCGACGAGCGCGGCGGCAGCCGCGCGCAGCCGGTCGACCGGGTCGGTGGGGCTGAAGCCGACCGCGCCGCCGGCGGCGGTGACCCGGCCCCACAGGTCGGCGAGCCCGTCCACCAGGCCCGGGTGCGAGGTGTCGACCCGGTGCGGCCCGGTTACGGAGCCGTCGGCGTCGACACCGGTTTCGACCACGGTGCTCAGATCTCCGGGAACCACAGCTTGAGCTCGCGCTCGGCGGACTCGACCGAGTCGGAACCGTGCACGAGGTTGTACTGGACCTCCAGGCCGAAGTCGCCGCGGATGCTGCCCGGCGCTGCCTTGTCGACCGGGTCGGTGCCGCCGGCCAGCTGGCGGAACGCCGAGATCGCGCGCGGGCCCTCGACGCACGCGGCCACGACCGGGCCCGAGGTGATGAACTCGATCAGGCTGCCGAAGAACGGCTTCCCGTCGTGCTCTGCGTAGTGCTGCTCGGCGAGCTGGCGGTCGACGTTCTTCAGCTCCAGCGCGACCAGCTTCAGGCCCTTGCGCTCGATGCGGCTGATCACCTCGCCGACCAGGCCGCGCTCGACGCCGTCGGGCTTGACCAGGACCAGGGTGCGCTCGCTCACGGTTGTTTCTCCTTCATTTCCGGTGGCGCCAGGTGCGAACACGCACCGCGCCCGATTTGCCCGCCAGGGTATCGATGCAGGTGACACCCCGAGCGGCGGCCCTGCCTCAGTCCGGCGCGATGACCTCGACCGTCGGGAAGTAGGTCCGGTACCGGCACGCATCGCGGGTCAGCAAGCGGAATCGGCTCACCGCCGCGTGCGCACCGATGTAGAAATCGGGCAGCGGCGACCGTTTCTCCCCGCCTCGCCTTCGGTAGTCCTGGAAACACTTTCCCGCGAGGAACGCCGCCGACCACGGCAGCGGTGTGCGGATGAAGAAGTCGTTCGGGAACGCTTCCTCGACTTCCTCGATCGTCGGGAAGCGCACCGACACCTCGGCGAAGATCAACGGGTTGATCACCAGGGGGCCCTCTTCCGCCACCTTCTCAAGCGCGTCCGAGGACCAATCGACCCATTCGCCTTCCTCGATGACCAGATCCAGCAGGACGTTGGAGTCGACCAGCGTGGCCGGCGCGCCGGCGGATTCACTCTCCACGGGTCAACGCCATGATCTCGTCGGTGGAAAGCCCGTCCCCGCCGGCACGTCCGCGGAGGTGTTCCACGATGCGCCGCCCACGGCTGGGCACCGAATGCGCGCGCGTCAGGACCAACGCTTCTCCCTCCAATCTGATCTCGATCTGATCACCCGGCCGAAGCCCCAGTTCTCGGCGCAGATCGACCGGGATGGTCACCTGTCCCTTCTCCGTCAGCTTCATGGAAGTAAGAATACGACTTTTCCTACTTCCACTTCCACGGAATAACTCGATCGTGGCTGGTCAGCGCTGCGGGTCGAGGGTCTTGGCCCAGAGGGAGCGGCCGGACTGGTCACGGAGGTCCACGGTCAGCTGCCCGGTGCGGCCGTCGATGTTGACCTCGCCGAAGTGCTGGAAGCCCTCCAGCGGGGAGGCGCCCTGGCGGGTCGGGGCGTTGACGAACACCTGCTCCGGGCCGAAGGTCGGGTCGAGCTTGTTCGGCCCGAACGCGCCGGCGTGCAGCGGGCCGGAGACGAACTCCCAGAACGGGTCGAACCCGGCGAAGGCCGCGCGCTCCGGCGCGTAGTGGATCGCCGCCGTGTAGTGCACGTCGGCGGTCAGCCAGACGGTGTTGCGCACCGATCGGCGGCTGATCTCCTGCAACACCCAGGCCAGCTCCGCCTCGCGCCCGTTGGGCGCGCCCGGCAGGCCGTTGGCCACGGCCTCGATCTTGTCGCCGTCCGGCACGATGATGCCGATCGGCATGTCCGAGGCGATCACCTTCCAGGTCGCGCGCGACCGGCCGAGCTCGTCGACGAGCCAACGCGCCTGGCGGTCGCCGAGGATCCGCTCCGGCGTGGTGCCCGCCGAGTTCGGGTCGCGGTAGCTGCGCATGTCGAGCACGAACACGTCCAGCAGCGGGCCGTGCGAGACCTTCCGGTACACCCGGCCGTCCACCGCGTCCTGGCGGCGGATGGGCTGCCACTCGTGGAAGGCCTGGAAGGCGCGCTCGGCGAGCACGTCGACGTGCTTCTCGGTGTACTGGTCGAGATCCAGGATCTCGCCCGGGTACCAGTTGTTGGTGACCTCGTGGTCGTCCCACTGCACGAGCTGCGGGACCTGCGCGGCGAAGCGGCGCACGTTCTCGTCGAGCAGGTTGTAGGCGAACTGCCCGCGGTATTCGGCCAGCGTCTCGGCGACCTTGGACTTCTCCGGGGTCACGACGTTGCGCCACACCCGGCCGTCGGGCAGCGTGACGGACTCCTTCAACGGCCCGTCGGAGTACACCGTGTCGCCGCTGTGCAGGAAGAAGTCCGGGTTGCGGGCGGCCATCGCGCGGTAGATCGTCATGCCGCCGACGTCCGGGTTGATGCCCCAGCCCTGCCCCACGACGTCGCCGGACCACAGGAAGCGCACGTCCCGCCGGTTGCGCGGCGCGGTGCGGAAGGTGCCGGTCAGCGCCTCGCTCTCGACGCGGCCGTCCAGGTCCTCGGCGATCACGCGGTAGTACGCCTGCTGCCCCGGCGGCAGCCCGTGCAGCCGGACCTCGCCGGTGCCGTCGGTCGCCGGGGCCAGGACCGGGCCGGGGATCCGCCGCGCGCCGCGGAAGTCGGCGTGCCTGGAGACCTCCACGAACATCCGCGACGGCCGGTCGGCTCGGGTCCACACCACGGCCCCGTCCAGGCGCGGGTCGCCGAGCTGCACGCCGTGGGTCGGCACCGGGCGACCGCCGCGCGCGAACGCGGGTGCGCCGGACAGGAACAGGCCGGTGGCGGCCAGACCGGTGGCAGCGGCGCCGCGGAGCAGTGCGCGCCGGTTCAGGTGGGAGGGTTCGGGAGTCATGCCGCCGGTTCTATCCGCGGCAGGAAGCTGGTGGTTCACCGCTGGTCGACGCGCAGGTGAAGAGTTCGTGCCGGGCGACCGCGAGCGCACGGGCGGTACCGGAACGATCACTGGTGGTGCAGGTTTCCCGCGGTCGCGCCTGGTGCCCGGCGGATCGGCGCGATAGCTTCACGGGCAAACCGACTGGCCGGTCTGACTAGGAGGTCCCAATGCGCGCCGCCGTGCACACCGCCGCGAACCAGCCGATGAGGATCGAGGAACTCGCCGATCCCCGGCCGAAGGCCGGCGAGGTCGCCATCGACGTGCGATCCTGCGGCGCCTGCCACACGGATCTGCACGTGCTCAAAGGCGAACTGCCGTTCCCGACGCCGACGGTGCTCGGGCACGAGGTGGCCGGCGTGATCGCCGAGATCGGGCCGGACGTCACCGGGTTCGAGATTGGCGACCGGGTGGTGACCAGCTTCATCATGCCGTGCGGCCAGTGCGAGCAGTGCGCGCGCGGCAACGAGGAGATCTGCCAGAAGTTCTTCGAGTTCAACCGCGGCAAGGGGCGGCTCTACGACGACGAGACGCGGCTGTTCCGGCCGGACGGCGAGCCGGTCTGGATGTACTCGATGGGCGGCCTGGCGGAACGCTGCGTCACGCCCGCGACCTCGGTCTACCGCGTGCCGGACGGCGTGGAGCTCAGCGACGTCGCTTCGGTGGGCTGCTCGACGATGACCGCGTACGGCGCGCTGCGCCACGCGGCGAACGTGCAGGTGGGCGACACCGTCGCGGTGGTCGCGGCGGGCGGCGTCGGTTCGGCGCTGATCCAGCTGGCGGCGGTGTTCGGGGCGTCCATGATCATCGCGGTGGACATCAGCGAGGAGAAGCTGGCAGGGGCGCGGAAGCTGGGCGCGACGCACGTGGTCAACTCCGCCGAGGCGGACGCGCCCGCGGCGATCCGCGAGCTGACCGGCGGGCGCGGCGTGGACGTCGCCTTCGAGGCGCTGGGCGCGGTGCCGACCTTCGACATCGCCCGCGACTCGGTCGTCGAAGGCGGCCAGGTCGTGGTGGTCGGCATCGCCGCCAGGGGCACCACCGCCGAGTTCGACCTGGCCACCATCGCCCGGCGGAAACTGCAGATCAAGGGCTCCTACGGCGCGAAACCGCGGCGCGACATGCCGGTCCTGCTCGACCTGGTGGCCCGCGGCCTGCTCCGCCCGCAGGACACGATCAGCCGCCACTACCCGTTCGAGCAGGTCCAGGACGCCTACGACGCCCTGAAGCGCGGCGAAACCATCGGCCGGGCCGTTATCGACATCGGCTGACGGCCGGTCGCCGAAAGCGCGAGTGCGCGTCGATTTCCGCGAAATCGGCGCGCACCCCTCGACCGCGTGAAACGTCAGTCGGCCTGCTCCGGCGGGTAACCGGGCGGGTGGCCGAGCTGGTCGTAGAGCTGGCCTTCACGCATGCGCCGGGCGACGTCGTGGCGCAGGTACAGCATGTAGCCCCAGACCGCGGCGAAGACCGCGCCCATGATCCCGACCGCCGGGTGCACGAAGAAGCAGAGCACCATCGCGGCCTGCAGCGCGAGCGCGACGCCGAGGCCCCACGGGCGGCGCTGCACGAACGCCGCCACCAGCATCAGCACCGACAGCACCGTCACGATGGTGAAGCCGATGCTGGAGACGCCGCTGCCGAGCTTCCAGACCACCGGGAGCGCGAGCATGAACGCGATGAACTCCAGCACCAGCGTGCCCGCCATGATCCCGCGCAGGCCCTTCCACGGGTCGCGCACGCCGGGCGGCGCCGCTGGCAGGCCCTTGTCCGGTTCGGGTTTCGGCTGATCGGTCACGACGGCTCCAGTGTCTTGCGGTTCGCTCACGCCGGCTCCTTGCCGAACAGGGCGCGCGCCTCGCCCGCGGTCACCACGGACCCGGTGATCACCACGCCGCCGCCGGAAACCGATTCGCCGGGCTCGTCGGTCTCCTCGGCCAGCTGGATCGCGGTCTCGACCGCGTTGTCCAGCCGGGGCTCGACCACGATCCGGTCCGGGCCGAAGATGTCCTTGGCCACGCCGGCCAGCTCGTCGGGATCCATCGCCCGCGGCGAGGAGTTCTTGGTCAGCACGATCTCCTCGACCACCGGTTCCAGCTCGGCGAGGATGCCGCGCGCGTCCTTGTCGCCGAGCACGCCGACCACCGCGACCAGCCGGCGGAAGGAGAACTCGGAGCTGAGCGCGTCGGCGAGGGCGCGTGCGCCGTGCGGGTTGTGGGCCGCGTCGACCAGCACCGTCGGCGCCGCGCGGACCCGTTCCAGGCGCCCGGGCGTCACGACGCTCGCGAAGGCTTCGCGGACCCGCTCGACGTCGAGCTGCCGGTCGGCACCGGCACCGAAGAACGCTTCGACCGCAGCCAGCGCCAACGCGGCGTTGCGCGCCTGGTGTTCGCCGTGCAGCGGCAGGAAGATCTCGTCGTACACGCCGCCCAGGCCCTGCAGCCGGAGCAGCTGGCCGCCGACGGCGACGGTCCGGGACAGCACGCCGAACTCCTGGCCTTCGCGGGCTACCGTGGCATCCACCTCGGTGACCCGCTCCATGATCACCTTCTGCACCTCGGCGGGCTGTGCCGCGACCACCGCGATGGAACCGGGCTTGATGATCCCGGCCTTCTCGCGGGCGATCGAGGCCAGGTCGGTGCCGAGGTAATCGGCGTGATCCAGCGCGACCGGGCAGACGACCGCGATCTTCGCGTCGGCGACGTTGGTGGCGTCCCAGCTGCCGCCGAGGCCGACCTCGATCACCGCCGCCTCCACCGGGGCGTCGGCGAAGGCCGCGAACGCCATCCCGGTGAGCACCTCGAACTTGCTCATCCGGATGTCGCTGCGCGAGTCCACGATGGACACGTACGGCGCGACGTCGCGGTACGCCTCGACGTATCCCTCCGGGCTGATCGGCGCGCCGTCGATGCTGATGCGCTCGGTGGCCAGCTGCAGGTGCGGGCTGGTGTAGCGGCCGGTGCGCAGCCCGAGGCCGCTCAGCAGCGCGTCCGTGATGCGCGACGTCGACGACTTGCCGTTGGTGCCGGAGATGTGCACGACCGGATAGCTTTGCTGCGGGTCGGCGAGCATCTCGGTGAGCGCCCGGATCCGGTCGAGCGACGGCTCGATCTTGGTTTCCGGCCAGCGTTCGTTGAGCTCGGCCTCCACCACGCGCAGTTCCTGCAGCGCGGCGGGATCGGTGCCGGACAAGTGCTCACTCCCCTGCGAACGGCGAAACGACGAGGTCAGTCTACGTCTCGGCGGTCGGCCGACCGGCGAAGACCCGCTCGGCCAGCACCGCCTGGAAGTGCGGGCAGGTCGCGATGTCGGCGTGGTCGCAGTCCAGCGCGCACTCGATGAGCTCCAGCGACGTTCGCAGTTCGGCGATGCGGAGGCGGAGCTCGTCCCGGTGGCGCCGCATGACCTGGCGCCGCGCGTGCGGCTCGTCGGTGGTCGACAGCTCGCGGATCGCTTCGAGGCTCAGCCCGGCCTGCTTGCAACGCATGATGATCGCGACCCGGTAGAGGTCGTCGGGGCCGTAGCGGCGACGGCCCGAGACCCGGCGCGGTTCGAGCAGGCCCATCGACTCCCAGTGCCGGAGCACGTGGGTGGCCAGCCCGAAGCGCGCCGCCAGGTCGCCGATGCCGAGTGTTGACTTCATGCCGACATGAAGTCGCAGGCTTCCGGCCATGTCAACAGCGAATCTGATCCAGGCCCTCGACCGCTTCGACGCGCTCCCGGAAGCGGTTCGGCTCCGCGAACGCTCCTACGCCCTGCTCGCCGCGTCCGGGGCGGTGGTCGACGTGGGCTGCGGCGCCGGGACGGCCGTCGCCGAGCTGCGGGAACGCGGTGTCCGAGCGATCGGCCTGGACGTCGACGAGGGGATGATCGCAGCCGCTGCCGAGCGGTATCCGGCGGCCGACTTCCGGGTCGGCGATGCCTGCGAGCTGCCCTTCGCGGACGGCGAGCTGGCGGGGTATCGGGCGGAGAAGGTCTTCCACTCCGTGCCCGATCCCGACCTGGCGCTGGCCGAGGCCCGCCGGGTGCTCGCGCCCGGCGGTCGCGTCGTGCTGCTCGGCCAGGACTGGGAGGCGATCATCGTCGACGCCGACGACATGGCGATCACCCGCACCATGATCCAGTCCCGCCTCGCCGCGGTGCCCAGCCCGCACTCCGCCCGCAGGTACCGAAACCTGTTGCTGGACCGCGGCTTCCGGGACATCACGATGGAGGTCCACACCGGGCTCCTCGCCGGCGACCTCGCACTGCCGCTCCTGACCGGCCTCGCCGAAGCGGCCCGCGCCACCGGCTCGATCACCGCCGCCCGAGCCCAGGCCTGGATCGCGGAACAACGGCGCCGCGCGGAAACCGACCGCCTGTTCTGCGCCGTACCGATCTTTTTGGCGGCCACCACCAACCCGTGACTCAGCAGCCCGGAATTAGCGATCACGCCCGACCGAGTTTGAAGTAAGGTTAGGCATAGCTAAGTCACGAAGGAGTTGAGCATGGCCCGAACCAACCTGGCCACGAGAAGGATCAAGCCGGAGCACAGCGAGCTGCTCACGCTGCGGGTTGTCCGCCGGGAGCGGATCTCACCGCACTTCGCGCGCGTCACGCTCGGGCGCGGCGACGTCGAACGGTTCCGCTACATGGGCTTCGACCAGTGGTTCCGGTTGTTCATCCCGGTCGCCGAGGACTCGCTGTCCCGGCTGCCGAACAGGCTCAACGCGGTCTCCTACGCCAAGTTCCTGACCATCGCCAAGACCTCCCGGCCGGTGCTGCGCAACTACTCGGTGCGGGCCTACCGGCCGATCGGCTCCGACGGCCCGGAACTGGACGTGGACTTCGTGCTGCACGGCTCCGCCGCGGACGGCACCGCCGGTCCCGCCGCCACGTGGGCGCAGACCTGCGAACCAGGTGACGCCGTGGCGATCCTGGACGAGGGCATCGGGTTCAACCCGCCGCCGGACGCGGAGCACGTGCTGATGGTGGCGGACGAGACGGGGCTGCCGGCGGTCGCGGGCGTGCTGGCCTCCCTGGCACCGGAAACCCGCGGCCAGGCGCTGATCGAGATTCCGTCCACAGCGGACCAGCAACGGCTGGAGGCACCCGCCGGGATGACGGTGCGCTGGGTGGTGCGGGACAACCCGGGCAACACGCCGGGGCGAGCGGCACTGGCCGCGGCCGAAGCGCTACCGACGCCCACCGAGAACACCTACGGCTGGGTGGTCGGCGAGTCCGACCTGGCCGCGTCGCTGCGCCGGCACTGGGTCCGATCGGGCCTGCCGAAGAACAACATCATGTTCTGCGGCTACTGGCGAATGCCGTGAGCGCGCAACCCGATCGGAACCGGGTTGCGCGCTCAGGACGGTGATCAGCCCTCGGGCAGGGCCGCGAGGCGGGCGTTGATGCGGGCGATGTCGGCCTGCGCCGTCTCGCGGCGGGCCTTGATCTTGTCCACCACGTCGGCCGGGGCCTTGTCCAGGAACGCCGGGTTGTTCAGCTTCTTGTCGGTGCCCGCGAGTTCCTTCTCCGCCGCGGCCAGGTCCTTCGCCAGCCGCTTGCGCTCGGCGGCCACGTCGACCGCGCCGGAGAGGTCCAGCTCCACCGACACGTTGCCGCCGGCCAACCCGACCTCGATCGACGCCGACGAGGTGAACCCGTCGGCCGGCTCGGTGACCCGGGCCAGCGCCTGCACCGCCGGCACGTGGTCGGCCAGCCCAAGCTTCGCGACGCCGCCGAGCTTGGCCGCGACCCGCTGCCCCGGCTTGAGGCCCTGGTCGGACCGGAACCGCCGGATCTCGGTGATCAGCTTCTGCGCCGCCGTGATCCGCTCCGCGGCGGCGGGGTCAGCGACCGCTCCGGACGCCTTCGGCCAGTCCGCGATCACCACGGACTCGCGGCCGGTCAACGCGGTCCACAGGGTCTCGGTGATGAACGGGATCGTCGGGTGCAGCAGCCGCAGCAGCACGTCGAGCACGTAGCCGAGCACCTCGCGGGTGCGCTCCGCCCGCTCGCCGTCCAGCTGGACCTTGGACAGCTCCAGGTACCAGTCGCAGAACTCGTCCCAGGTGAAGTGGTAGAGCGCCTCGGTGGCCTTGGCGAACTGGAAGTCCTCCAGCAGTTCGTCCACATCGGACACCAGCTGGTCGACGCGGTCCAGGATCCACCGGTCGGCGTCGGTGAGCTCGCCGCGGTCGGCCAGCCGCTCCGGCACCCGCGCGCCGTTCATCATCGCGAACTTGGTGGCGTTGAACAGCTTCGTGCAGAAGCTGCGGGACGCCGCCACCCACTCCTCGCTGATCGGCGAGTCGGTGCCGGGGTTCGCGCCGCGCGCCAGGGTGAACCGCAGCGCGTCGGTGCCGTAGGTGTCCATCCACACCAGCGGGTCGACGGTGTTGCCCGCGGACTTCGACATCTTCTTGCCGTGCGCGTCGCGGACCATGCCGTGCAGCGCGATGACCTTGAAGGGTTCCACGCCGTCCATCGCGTAGAGGCCGAACATCATCATCCGGGCGACCCAGAAGAACAAGATGTCGTAGCCGGTGACCAGGACGCTGGTCGGGTAGAACTTCCGCAGGTCCGCGGTGTCCGCAGGCCAACCCATCGTGGAGAACGGCCACAGGCCCGAGGAGAACCAGGTGTCCAGCACGTCCTCGTCCTGGTGCCAGCCCTCGCCCGCCGGCGGCTCCTCGTCGGGTCCGACGCAGACGACCTCGCCGTTCGGCCCGTACCAGATCGGGATGCGGTGACCCCACCACAGCTGCCGCGAGATGGCCCAGTCGTGCAAGTTGTCGACCCAGTCGAAGTAGCGCTTGGTCATCTCCGGCGGGTGCACCGCGACCCGGCCGTCGCGCACCGCGTCGCCGGCGGCCTTGGCCAGCGGGCCGACCTTGACGAACCACTGCAGCGACAGCCGCGGCTCGATCGGCTCCTTCGACCGCGAGCTGTGCCCGACGCTGTGCAGGTACGGGCGCTTCTCCGCGACGATGCGGCCCTGCTCGTGCAGCGCCTCGCGGACGGCGACGCGGGCCTCGAAGCGGTCCATGCCGTCGAACTGCGTGCCGGTGTGGGCGATCCGGCCCTGCTCGTCCATGATCGTCAGCATCGGCAGGTCGTGCCGCTTGCCGATCTCGAAGTCGTTCGGGTCGTGCGCCGGGGTGACCTTGACGGCGCCGGTGCCGAACTCCGGGTCCACGTGCTCGTCGGCAACGATCGGGATCTTGCGGCCGGTCAGCGGCAGCTCGATCTCGGTGCCGATCAGGTGCTTGTAGCGCTCGTCGTCGGGATGGACCGCGACGGCGGTGTCGCCGAGCATCGTCTCGATCCGGGTAGTCGCGACTACGATCGCGTCGTCGCCGTCGCCGTAGCGCATGGAGACGAGCTCGCCCTCGACCTCCTTGTGCTCCACCTCGATGTCGGAGATCGCCGAGCGCATCTGCGGCGACCAGTTGACCAGGCGCTCGGCCCGGTAGATCAGCCCGTCGTCGTAGAGCTTCTTGAAGATCGTCTGCACCGCGCGGGACAGCCCGGCATCCATGGTGAAGCGCTCGCGGGACCAGTCGACGCTGTCGCCGAGGCGGCGCATCTGGGACAGGATCGCCCCACCGTGCTTCTCCTTCCACTGCCACACGCGCTCCAGGAACGCCTCGCGGCCCAGCTCGCGGTGGTCGACGCCCTCATCGCGGAGCTGCCGCTCGACCAGCGCCTGCACCGCGATGCTCGCGTGGTCCATGCCCGGCAGCCACAGCGCCTCGTAGCCCTGCATCCGGCGGCGCCGGGTGAGGATGTCCATCAGGGTGTGCTCGAAGGCGTGCCCGATGTGCAGGCTGCCGGTGACGTTCGGCGGCGGGATGACGATCGAGAACGGCGGCTTGTCGCTGTTCGCGTCGGCGGTGAAGTACTCGGCGGCTACCCAGCGCTCGTACAGCTCGGCCTCTACGTCGGCCGGGTTCCAGGTCGACGGAAGTTCACGTTGCTGAGCGGCATGGGTCTGTGTCACGCCCCGGATTCTACGAGTGCCTGTTCAGCGCGTTTTCCGGGCATGGGCTGCGCGGCGACCAGCGCTGTTGTGACTCCTGCCACCCGGCCGTGCTCGGCTGCGCGCGGTGTCGCACGCTAGGCGCATGTCGCGTGGAGCGCCCGAACAGGACATCGACGAGAACGGCCTCCGAGTCGGTCCGCCCGGCCACGCCGCGGCGGGGGTGAAGGGCGTGCTGGTCTCGCTGCACCGCAGCTGGGAGCAGATGGGCCTGACCCGGACCGCGCGGACGTTGCCGCTGCTGAACCAGCGCGCGGGCTTCGACTGCCCCGGGTGCGCGTGGCCGGATCCGCGCGAGGCCGAAGGCGACAAGCGCAAGCTCGCCGAGTTCTGCGAGAACGGGGCGAAGGCGGTCGCCGAGGAGGCCACGACGCGGCGGGTCGGGCCGGAGTTCTTCGCCCGCCACCCGGTCGCCGAGCTCGCCGGCAAGACCGACTACTGGCTCGGTCAGCAGGGCCGGCTGACCGAGCCGATGATCCTGCGCGACGGCGACAGCCACTACCGGCCGATCGACTGGGCCGAGGCGTTCGAGGCGATCGCGACCAGCCTGCGCGGGCTGGCCTCGCCCGACGAGGCCGCGTTCTACACCTCCGGCCGCACCAGCAACGAGGCCGCGTTCCTCTACCAGCTGCTGGTGCGCAGCTTCGGCACGAACAACCTGCCCGACTGCTCGAACATGTGCCACGAGTCGTCCGGGTCGGCGCTGACCGAGACCATCGGCATCGGCAAGGGCTCGGTGTCGCTGTCCGATGTGGAGCACGCGGACCTGGTGCTGGTGGTGGGCCAGAACCCGGGCACGAACCACCCGCGGATGCTGTCGTCGCTGGAGAAGGTCAAGCAGCGCGGCGGGCGGATCATCGCCGTCAACCCGCTGCCGGAGACCGGGCTGATGCGGTTCAAGAACCCGCAGAACGTGCGCGGCGTGGTCGGCGACGGCACCCAGCTGGCCGACGAGTTCGCGCAGATCCGCATCGGCGGCGACCTGGCGCTGTTCAAGGCCCTCAACGCGCTGGTGCTCAAGGCTGGCGCGGTGGACCAGGACTTCATCGACGCGCACGCGCACGGCTTCGACGAGTTCACCGCCCAGGCCCGGGATGTCGACTGGGAGGCCACCGCCGAGGCCACCGGGCTGGCCCGCGAGCAGATCGAGCGGATCGCCGAGATGCTGATCTCCTCGCAGCGCACGGTGGCGTGCTGGGCGATGGGGCTGACCCAGCAGAAGCAGGGCGTCGCCACCATCCGCGAGGTGGTCAACCTGCTGCTGCTGCGCGGGATGATCGGCAAGCCCGGCGCCGGGGTGTGCCCGGTGCGCGGCCACTCCAACGTGCAAGGCGACCGGACGATGGGCATCTGGGAGAAGATGCCGGAGAAGTTCCTGGCCGCCCTGGAGCGCGAGTTCGGGGTGCCGGTGCCACGCGAGCACGGACTGGACACAGTGGACACCATCCGGGCCATGCAGGCCGGCCGGGTCAGGGCGTTCGTGGGGATGGGCGGGAACTTCGTCTCCGCGACGCCGGACACCGACGCGACCATCCGGGCGCTGCGCGGCTGCGAGCTGACGGTGCAGGTGTCCACGAAGCTCAACCGCTCGCACGCCGTCCCGGGCCGCACCGCGCTGATCCTGCCCGCGCTCGGCCGCACCGAACGCGACGTGCAGGACGCCGGCGAGCAGTTCGTGACCGTCGAGGACTCGATGTCGGTGGTGCACGCCTCGCGCGGGCGGCTCGCTCCGGCGTCCGGGCACCTGCTCTCCGAGGTCGCAATCATCTCCCGGCTGGCGCGCGAACTGCTCGGCCCGGACCACCCGGTGCGCTGGGAATCCTTCGAGCGCGACTACGACGTGGTCCGGGACCACATCGCGCAGGTGGTGCCCGGCTGCGAGGACTACAACCGGCGGGTCCGCGAACCGGACGGCTTCGTGCTGCCGCACCCGCCGCGCGACAGCCGCACCTTCCCGACGGCGACGGGCAAGGCGAACTTCACGGTGAACGTCCCGGAGCCGATCCGGGTGCCCGCGGGGCGGCTGCTGCTGCAGACGTTGCGCAGCCACGACCAGTACAACACCACGATCTACGGGCTCTCGGACCGCTACCGCGGCATCGAGGACGGCCGCCGCGTGGTGCTGGTCAACGGCGAGGACATCGCGGAACTCGGCTTCGCGGCGGGAGATCTGGTGAACGTGATCTCCGAGTGGACGGCGGCGGACGGCTCGCTCGAAGAGCGCCGCGCGGAGCGCTTCCGGATCGTCGCCTACCCGACCGCCCGGGGCTGCGCGGCGGCCTACTACCCGGAGGCCAACCCGCTGGTGCCGCTGAACTCGGTGGCGGAGAAGTCCAACACGCCGGTCTCCAAGGCGGTCATCATCCGCCTGGAACGCGCCTGACGCGCTCGTGAGTGAATCTTCCGGCAAGAACCGGAAGATTCACTCACGAGAATTAGCCGCACTGCCAGAGGAAGCGGCCCTGGCCGGTCTTCTCGTCGATGAAGGCGTAGGCGACGCCCGCGTCGCCGAGGTTCATGCCGAACGGTTCGTCCGCGCTGTCCAGCTGCGTCACGAACCGCCAGGTGCCCGGTTCGTCCGGCCACTCCTCGCCCTGCAGCCAGACCGGCTCGCCCCACAGGCGGCTGCGCAGGTCGTCGTCCTGGTCGTCCACGGCGGCCGGGTCGTGCGGGCTCAGCTCCGCGTGGTGGTCGGGGCCGAACGTCGGGCCTCGGCGGATGCTGGCCACCTGGTAGAACGCCGCCGGTTCGCCGGGCTGCGCGAAGAAGGCGTTCTCGCCGCCTGCCGGGTCGAAGGTGCTATCGACGAACTCGTCGGGGTCGTCCTCGGTCATGAACAGGTAGCCGAGCCGGATTTCCTCGCCCGGCAAGCGGACCTGGCCGATGAACCGCATCGGGCGGCCGGTGTCGGCGGACAGCGGCCAGGTCGGGTCGGCCAGCCACACCGGCTGGCCGCCGAACTTCGTGATCGGTTCGGTGATCGGTTCCGACGCCTCCACGAAGCGCAGGTTCTGCCGATCGGGCGGGATACTGGTGGCCATCGCGTTCCTCACATGTCCGGGGTGCGTGGCCGACGGTAGCGCCACCGGCCGTCAGCGCGGGGCCGATCGACCTGAAACGGTCCAGCCCCGCACGCCGCCGCGGCCTACACCTGTCGCAGGGCGCCGCCGTCGACCGCCCACTCCGCCCCGGTGACCTGCGCCGCCAGCGGGGACAGCAGGTACGCGATCACCCGTGCCACGTCGTCCGGGGTGCCCAGGCGACCGGTCGGCAGGCGGCGGACGTCGCGGACGAAGTGCTCGACCGCCTCCTCCACCGGCAGGCCGAACTGGTCCGCCAGCTGCGCCGCGAAGCCGCCCGGCGCGTCCCACAGCCAGGTCCGGGTCGGGCCGGGCGCGACGACGTTGGAACGCACGCCCTTCGGCCCGAACTCGATCGCCAGCGCCTTGGACACCGACAGCATCGCGGTCTTCGAGGCCGCGTAGTCGATCAGCGGCACATCCGTCAGGCGCGCCGCCTCGCTGGTCACGTGCACCACGCTGCCCGCGCCCTGCTCCAGCATCGCGGGCAGCGCCGACCGGGTCATGCGGATCGCCGAGTGGAAGTTCAGCTCGAAGGTCCGCTTCCACTCCTCGTCGTCGACGTCCAGGAAGCCGGTGCGCGACTGCAGCCCGCCCACGTTGTTCACCAGCCCGTCCAGCCGGCCGCGCCGCTTCAGCGCGGTCGCCACGACCTGCTCGGCGGCGTCCGGGTCGGTGATGTCCGCCGCCACCGCGCTGATCCCGCTGCCGAGTTCGCAGATGCCGTGCGGTTTCCGCGCCACTCCAACGACTTTCGCGCCCTCCGCCGCCAGCAGGCGGACGGTCGCCTCACCGATTCCGGCGGAGGCACCGGTCACCACGAAGACCTTGTCGGCCAGTTGCAGATCCATCAGGACTCCTCAGGGAATGACCCGGCGCGCGCGCAGGTCGTCGAAGATCTCCAGGAACATCGCCTCGGTGTCGACGAACTCGTGGAACCCGAACCGGCGGGCCTTCGAGCCGTCGGCGAACATGTCGTAGTCCCAGGAGAAGACGAAGTCTCCGAACCCCCAGGACGAAACCTCCTGGTACGTGTGCGTTTCCAGGTCGTGCTCCGCGACCATCCGCTGCCACAGCTCGGCCTTGTCCGCCATCACGTCGCTCAGCGACATCGGCAGCGGGTCGGCGACCTCCAGGCCGAAGTGCGCGGCGATCTTCGGCCACAGCTCGCGCCAGCGGAACAGGTCGCCGTTGTTGATGTTGAACGCCTGGTTCTCGGCCTGCTCCGAGGTGGCGGCCCAGACCGTCGCCTTGGCCAGCAGGCCGGCGTCGGTCATCTCCAGCAGCGAGTCGTAGGCGCCGGGCTTGCCCGGAAACCGCAGCGGCAGGCCGAGTTCCTTCGAGATCGCCGCGTAGACCGCGATCACCATCGCCAGGTTCATCGGGTTGCCGAGCGCGAATCCGGCCACCACCGAAGGGCGCAGCGCCGTCCAGGTCCAGGCCTTGCCCCGTTGGCGCTGTTCCAGGAACTGCTGCTGGGAGGCCATGAACTCGGGCGGCATCGGCCGGGCGTCGGTCTCGCGGGCCGGCGTCTTGAACGGCCCGAGGTGCGCGCCGTAGACCTTGTAGCCCTGCATGAGGCTGATGTGCCGCAGGCCGGGCGCGGCGGCTTCGACCGCGTCGACGACGTTGGTCAGCATCGCCATGTTCGGCGGGACCAGTTCGGCCCAGGTCGGGCGGTCTTGGTAGGCCGCGTAGAAGACGTGCGTAACGCCGGTGAGCTCGCGCAGCTTCGCCCGGGTGTCCTGCGGGTCGAGCAGGTCGACGGCCACGTACCGGACCCGATCGGTGTTCTCGCCGCCGCGCCGCGACAGCCCGATCACCTCCCAGTCGGGCAGCGTGGCCAGGTGCTCGACGAGGTTGCGGCCGATGACCCCGTTGGCCCCCACGACCAGGGCGACCTTGGTGTTGTGCTCCATGCCGACAACACTCGTCGCCGTCGAACCATAAGTCCAAGTCTTGTTCTTTCTGGTAGTGATAAGTTCTGTTCATGCCAACTCTGCGGCAGTTCGAGTACCTGGTCACGGTGGTGGCGGAGGGTTCGTTCACCCGCGCCGCGGAGCTCCTGCACGTCACCCAGCCCGCGCTGTCGCACCAGGTGCGCGCGCTGGAGCGGGAGGTCGGCGGCCCACTGCTGGAGCGCCTGCCGCGCGCGGTGCGGCTGACGCCGATGGGCCGCGCGATGCTGCCGCACGCCCGCGCGGCGCTCGCCGACGCCGAACGGGCCAGGCTGGCCGCCCGACGGGCGTCGGGGCTGGAGAGCGGCGAACTGCAACTCGCGACGGTGTACTCGATCAGCCTCGGCGTGCTGCCGCCGGTGCTGCGCGCCTGGCGCCGCGAGCACGCCGGTGTCCACATCAGACTGTTCGAGCACCGGCACACCGACGAACTCAGAGCCGCGATGACGGCCGGGCAGGCCGATCTCGCGGTGGGACCGCCACCATCCGATTGGGATGGTCCGGTGCACACCCTGGGCGTGGAGGAGTTCGTCGTCGTGCTGCCGCCGGACGATCCGGCCGTCGGCGAGGGCGCGACGCGCATCGAGCTCGCGGCGCTCGCCGACCGGGGCTGGGTGCACTACAGCCCGGAGAACGGGCTCTCCGACGTGCTCGAGCAGGCCTGCGCCGGCGCCGGATTCCAGGCGAAAGCCGCGATCCGCACCGAGCAGACCGCGGCGGCCCCGATGCTCGCCGCCGCCGGGCTGGGCCCCGCGCTGGTTCCGGCGAACATCATCCCGCGCCGCTTCGACGGCACGCTGCTGCGCCCCGACCCGCCCGTGCACCGGACCCTGACCGCCTACACGCGCAGCGGCCCGGACCCGCTCACGTCGGCCTTCGTCGACACCCTCGCCCGCAAGGCCGCGGTCCTCCCCGACCACGTCCGCCGCCGCCTCGCATCCGCGAATGCCGGCGCCTGACCAGGTGAAGCACCTATCAGCTCCGCGTGCGGCTAGACGGCGCTGCCGCCCTTCCGGATCCTCGCCACGTTCCCCATCAAGGACGGCCGCGGTGCGCTACGCCCTGTATCCCGCCCTTCGGCGAACTCGCCGACCCCGGCGTCCTCGCCGAGCTCGCGGCCAAGGCCGAAACCGCGGGGTTCGACGGCGTTTTCCTCTGGGACCACGTGGTGCGGCCGCTGCGGCCCGGCCTCGCCGTCTGCGATCCGTGGATCGCGCTGGCGGCCATCGCCGCGCGCACCGAGCGAATCCGGATCGGCACCAGGATCACCCCGCTGTCGCGCCGCAGGCCGCACGACGTGGCCCGGCAGGCCGTGGCCATCGACCAGCTCAGCTCGGGTCGGCTCATCCTGGGCGTCGGGCTCGGGGCGGACAACGGCGGCGAGCTCTCCAAGCTGGGCGAGGTCGACGACGCGCGCAGCCGCGCCGAGATGCTCGACGAGGCCCTGGATGTCATCTGCCGCCTGTGGATCGGCGAACCGGTCACCTACCAGGGCAACCACTACCGCGTCGAAGGGCTGCAATTCCTCCCGCGTCCCGTGCAGCGCCCTCGGATCCCGATCTGGGTCGCCGCCCAGTCGGTCCGGCAACGACCCCTGCGTCGGGCCGCGCGCTTCGACGGCGTGTGTCCGGAGACCACCCCCGATGGCCTGCGCGAGATGCTCCGCAGCATCGAGCGGCGCAGAGGAGGGCTGCGGGACTACGACGTCGCCGTCGGCGGCGCCCCGGGCGACGATCCCACCCCCTTCCGGGAGGCCGGCGCCACCTGGTGGCTCGTCCAGTTCCCCGAGCTCACCGCGGTCCGCGAGGTGACCGCGGCCATCGAGCGGTCGCGCTAGCCGGTGAAGAGCTGGGTGACCTTCTGGACGAGTTCGTAGACGCCGTAGGCGAACGGCAGGCCGACCCACGCCCACGCGAAGACGAGCAGTCCTCGGCGGTTCATCGCGCACCTCCGGTGGCCGGTTCGTGGAACCTGGGATGGACCGGCCGCACCAGCTCGTTGGCGACGAACCCGACGACCAGCAGGCCGATCATGATGTACAGCGACGTCGTGTACAGGTCCGGCCCGGTGGCGCCGGCCGCCTTGCGGACGTCGGCGATCGCGTTGACGATCAGCGGCCCCAACACGCCCGCCACCGACCACGCGGTGAGCAGCCGACCGTGGATGGCGCCCACCTGGAGGCCGCCGAACAGGTCCTTCAGGTAGGCCGGCACCGTCGCGAAACCGCCGCCGTAGAACGACAGGATCAGCATCGCGCACAGCACGAACACCGGCACCCCGGTCGCCCCGAACAGCACGATGCCCAGGTACAGCAGCACCCCGCCGCCCAGGTAGAGCCGGTAGATGTTCTTGCGCCCGACGATGTCCGATGTGGACGACCAGACGAACCGCCCGGCCATGTTGGTCAGCGACAGCAGCGCGACGAACCCGGCCGCCGCACCCGTGGCGACGGGCGTCGAGCTACCCGCGAAGAAGCCGACGATCATCGGCGACGCCTTCTCCAGGATGCCGATCCCCGCGGTGACGTTGCAGCACAGGACCACCCACAGCAGCCAGAACTGCGGCGTGCGCATCGCGTTGCGGGCCGTCACGTTCGCCGTGGTGATCATCGGGCGCGCCGCCTGCTCCGGCATCGCGGCCGGCTGCCAGTCCGGCGGCGGCACCCGGACCAGCAGCACGCCCAGCGACATGAACACCGCGTAGGCCAACCCGTGCACGAGGAACGTCAGCGCGATCCCGGATCTGCCGGTGCCGAAGGACTCCAGCATCTGCGTCGACCACGGTGAGGCGATCAGCGCGCCGCCGCCGAAGCCCATGATGGCGATGCCGGTCGCCATGCCCGGCCGGTCCGGGAACCACTTGATCAGCGTCGACACCGGCGAGATGTAGCCGATGCCGAGCCCGATCCCGCCGACGAACCCGTAGCCGAGCACCACCAGCCAGTACTGGCCGATCGACACCCCGAGCGAGGAGAGCAGGAATCCCGTCGAGAAGCAGGTGGCGGACACCGCCATCGCCCACCGCGGGCCGCGTCGCTCCACCAGCGTCCCGCCCAGCGCCGCGGACAGCCCGAGCATCACGATGCCCAGCTGGAACGGCAGCGCGCTGAGCGTCCCGGACAGGCCGAGGGTGTCCTCCAGCGGCGGTTTGAAGACGCTCCACGCGTAGACCTGCCCGATCGACAGGTGCACCGCGAGCGCAGCGGGCGGAACCAGCCACCTGTTCCATTCGCGAGGTGCGACGATTCTGGTGGGAGCGAGCAGGTCTGCGACCATGGGACCTCCCCGATGCGGCGTTGATCACAGCGCGGCTGAGCATACGGTGTACAAGGCATTCGGACGAGGACGATTTCGCCGATGCGGCCAGTTAGGGAGGGCCCGATGGGACGCGTCACCGTGCGACGACCGGTGCTGAAGATCGCCGCCGACGGCAGCCGGAGCCGGCCGGACACGCTGGCCGCCGAGGAGCCGCTGGAGATCCGGGTCAACGGCGGGCCGCTCTCGGTCACCATGCGCACGCCCGGTCACGACATCGAACTCGCGCACGGGTTCCTGCTGACCGAAGGCGTCATCCACGACAAGACCCAGCTGTCCACGGCCCGCTACTGCGACAGCCCCGGCCCGGACGGCCGCAACACCTACAACGTGCTGGACATCCTGCTCGCGCCCGGCGTCCAGCCGCCGGACGCCTCGGTGACGCGCAACTTCTACACCACCTCGTCCTGCGGGGTGTGCGGCAAGGCCGCGCTGGACTCCGTCCGGCTCAGCACCCGGCACTCCCCCGCCGGCGACCCGCTGACGCTGGACACCGACACCCTCATCGGCCTCCCGGACCGGCTGCGGGCCGCGCAGCGCGTCTTCGACACCACCGGCGGGCTCCACGCGGCCGGCCTGTTCGACGCCGACGGCGAACTGCTCGTGGTGCGCGAGGACGTCGGCCGGCACAACGCGGTCGACAAGGTCCTCGGCTGGGCCGTGCTGGCCGACCGGGTGCCGCTGACCGGGTGCGTGCTGATGGTGTCCGGCCGGGCGTCGTTCGAACTCGTGCAGAAGGCCGCGATGGCCGGGGTGCCCGCGCTCGCCGCGGTGTCCGCGCCGTCGTCGCTGGCCGTGGACCTCGCGGCCGAGCAGGGCATGACGTTGATCGGGTTCCTCCGCGGCCGCTCCATGAACGTCTACACCGGAACCGAACGCATCGTGACGAAGGACATCGCCTGATTACGTCCCACTCGGTTGGTGCCGGGGCACCCCGTTGGCACGATTGAAAGCCGGACGGCGAAACGGGAGGACGCATGGGCGACGGTGAACCGCGCGGCCGCATGCTCGGCCGGCGCAGCGTCCTCGCCTCCGGCGTCGCCGGGCTCGCCGCGCTGAGCGTCGGGCTGACCGCCGACCTCGACACGCGCCCGGCGGCGCAGCTGGTCGACGAGTCGAACGTGTTCGTGGAGCAGGTGCACTCGCAGGCCCGCAACTGCCCCGTCCACCTGGTCACGATGTTCCCGAAAGGCGTTGCTCGCGAAGGGCTTCCGGTCTGCCTGATGCTGCACGGCCGGTTCGGCGACGCGCGCAAGTCCGCGGGCGGGCTGCCGACCTGGCTGTCCGACTCGGTCGCCGCGGGCCGCATCCCGCCGTTCGCGTTCCTCGCGGTGGACGGCGGCGGGAACAGCTACTGGCACCGGTGGCCGGGCGACGATCCGATGTCGATGCTGCTCGACGAGGTGCCGCGCTGGCTGGCCGAACGCCGCCTCGGCGGCCCGGGCGGCCAGCCGTTCGCGGCGGCCGGCATCTCGATGGGCGGATTCGGCGCGCTGCTCTACGCCCGCCGCCGGCGGGAACAGGGCAATCCGCTGTCGGCCGCCGCCGTCGTCTCCCCGGCGCTGATCACCAGCTGGCGGGAGATGAGCAAGCGGCGGGCCTTCGCCGGCGAGGCCGAGTGGGCGGCGATGGACCCGCTCCGCCACATCGACGAGCTCGGCGACGTGCCGCTGGGCGTGTGGTGCGGCACCGAGGACCGGTTCATCGAGGGCACCCGTCGCTTCATCCGCGCGGCCAAGCCCGAGTACGCCTCGACCACGCCGGGCGGCCACAACAGCCGCTACTACCGGAAGGCCCTGCCGGAGGTCGTCGACTTCGTGGGCGGCCAACTCGCCCGGTCTCGCAAGAAGTGAGGCCCGGTCACACCAGCCGGAGGCGGTCCTGGGACGGGCTCGCCGTGTAGGTGTCGGTGTCGAAGCGGTCGTTGAGCGGCACCGAGCCGTACAGGGCCCAGCGCAGCACCGACGGCCAGGGGCCGTAGCCGGCGTCGGTGTTGAGGTGCTCGCCGTCGAGGATCACGTCCATCTCGACCTGCAGGTCCTCGGCCAGCGCGTGCGCCCGGTACATCGACAGGTACGGGTCGCCGGTGCCCACCACGAGCCGGGTGATCCCGGCGGCGCGGCGCAGTGCCGCGGCGTCCGTGGGATAGGGCGTGATGTCCTGGGCGTCCGGGTGCTGCCAGTCCAGGGCGGGCGGAGCCACCAGCAGGACCCGATCCGCGCGCCGGGCCCGCCCGGCGATCGTCGCGGCGTGGTGCAGCCACAGCGCCACCCCGCAGGAATGGGCCGCCACGACGAGCTCGGCTTCCCGCGGCACGGCCTCCAGCCGCTCCCGCAGCACGGGCAGCCACCGATCGAGCGCCGGCCGGTCGGGATCGGGCAGGTTCGGCAGATCCACCCGGACACCCTCCTCGCGGAGCTGCCCGGCGAGCCACTGCTGCCAGTGCCAGGGGCCGGAACCGGTCATCCCGTGAATCAGCAGGACATGCATCTCGCTCATGGCACCGTTCCCGGAATCGTTCGTCTGGTCGCAACCAATGATCATCTAACCGCGCCGGATCCGCAGCGAGCGACCACGGGTGGCGGATCAGCGTAGAACGATCCGGGAAGCGGGCGGCCTCCAGCGCCCGGCAGAGTTGCTCAACACCAGCCGATCAGGGCTCAGGCGGACTTCTCGCGGCGCTCGCGGCGAGTGGCCTGGCGCGCGACGATCGTCGGGTTGACGTTCTCGCGAACCGTCTGCTCCGTGATCACGACCTTGGCGACGTCCGAACGGCTCGGGATGTCGTACATCACCGGCAGCAGGACCTCCTCCAGAATCGCGCGCAGCCCGCGCGCGCCCGTGCCCCGCAGGATCGCCTGGTCGGCGATGGCCTCCAACGCGGTCTTGGTGAACTCCAGCTCCACGTTGTCCATCTCGAACAACCGCTTGTACTGCTTCACCAGCGCGTTGCGCGGCTCGGTGAGGATCTGCACCAGCGACGGCTTGTCCAGGTTCGTCACGCTGGCCACCGTGGGGAGCCGGCCGATGAACTCCGGGATCAGCCCGAACTTGATCAGGTCCTCGGGCATCACGTCGGCGAAGTGGTCGGTGGTGTCGATCTTGGCCTTCGAACGCAGCTCCGCGCCGAACCCGACGCTGTGCTTGCCGACCCGGTCCTCGACGATCTTCTCCAGCCCGGCGAACGCGCCGGCCACGATGAACAGCACGTTCGTCGTGTCGATCTGGATGAACTCCTGGTGCGGGTGCTTGCGACCGCCCTGCGGCGGCACGCTCGCGGTGGTGCCCTCCAGGATCTTCAACAGCGCCTGCTGCACGCCCTCGCCGGACACGTCTCGGGTGATCGACGGATTCTCGCTCTTGCGGGCGATCTTGTCGACCTCGTCGATGTAGATGATCCCGGTCTCGGCGCGCTTCACGTCGTAGTCGGCCGCCTGGATCAGCTTGAGCAGGATGTTCTCGACGTCCTCGCCCACGTAACCGGCCTCGGTCAGCGCGGTTGCGTCGGCGATCGCGAACGGGACGTTGAGCATCTTGGCCAGCGTCTGCGCCAGATAGGTCTTGCCGCAGCCTGTGGGGCCGAGCATCAGGATGTTCGACTTGGCCAGCTCGACGGCCTCTTCACCGCGGCTCTCCCGGCGCTCACCAGCCTGGATGCGCTTGTAGTGGTTGTAGACCGCGACCGACAGGTTGCGCTTCGCCGGGTTCTGCCCGATGACGTACTGGTCGAGGAACTCGTGGATCTCGGCCGGCTTCGGCAGCTCGTCGAGCTTGACCTCGCCCGCCTCGGCCAGTTCCTCTTCGATGATCTCGTTGCAGAGATCGATGCACTCATCGCAGATGTACACGCCGGGGCCGGCGATGAGTTTCTTCACCTGCTTCTGGCTCTTCCCGCAGAAGGAGCACTTCAGCAGGTCGCCGCCGTCACCGATACGTGCCATGACCGCTGACCCCGTCCCCTCCGGCGCGCCGTCCGGTAGCGCGCCTGACCGTATGTGCCTTCGACGGTACCTGGCGTTCCCCGGGTTCGGGGAGACTCACAGTGTCCGCCATCGCCGAGCGTGGTGTGACCAGCGCCGCGTTCGGCGTGTCGTGCATGACGGCCGGGCGTGGCGCAAACACCACGCCCGGCCGTCCGCCCACTTCTACCAGGTGCGCAATCGCACACTCTGAAATCAGCCGCTTGGCCCATCTTCTCGACCGGCGCCGCCGCGGGTTCCCGGAAGGCTCCCGAGGTTCCGCCGCCCGCACCGGTGCGCAAGACGAGCCGTGCATTCTGCCTACGGCTTCTGCGTCGAGAGCTTGCGGTAGGGCACGACCTCGTCGATCAGGCCGTACTCGGCGGCCTGGTCGGCGGTGAGGATCTTGTCCCGGTCGATGTCCTCGCGGATCTGGTCCTGGGACCGGTTGGTGTGCCGGGCCAACGTGGTCTCCAGCAACTCCCGCATCCGCTGCACCTCGGCGGCCTGGATCTCCAGGTCGGAAACCTGGCCGTAGATGCCCTCCACCGACGGCTGGTGGATCAGCACGCGCGAGTTCGGCAGCGCCTGGCGCTTGCCCTTGGTGCCGGCGGCCAACAGCACTGCCGCGGCCGAGGCCGCCTGCCCGAGGCAGATGGTGCGAACGTCCGGCCGGACGTACTGGATGGTGTCGTAGATGGCCATCAGCGCCGTGAACGAACCACCGGGCGAGTTGATGTAGATCTGGATCTCGCGGTCCGGATCATCGGACTCCAGGAACAGCAGCTGCGCCATCACGTCGTTGGCGGACGCGTCGTCGACCTGGACGCCGAGGAAGATGATGCGTTCCTCGAACAGCTTGTTGTACGGGTTCGACTCCTTGACCCCGTACGCGGTGCGCTCGACGAACGAGGGCAGCACGTACCGGGACTGCAAAGACTGATAAGGGTTCACGACAGGTGACTCCTCGTTGCTAGGTCCGGGCGGGATGATCAGCTGCTCGGCAGGTTCGCGGCGCTCGCCACGTAGTCCACGAACCCGTAGTCGCGGGCCTCGTCCGCGCTGAACCACCGGTCCCGGTCGGAGTCGGCGGTGATCTTCTCCACCGTCTGGCCGGTCTGCTCGGCGATCAGCTCGGCCATCTCCTTCTTGTGCCTGATGAACATGTCCGCCTGGATCTTGATGTCGGACGCCGTACCGCCGAGACCGGCAGACGGCTGGTGCATCATGATCCGCGCGTGCGGCAGCGCGAAGCGCTTGCCCTTGGCGCCCGCGGACAGCAGGAACTGCCCCATCGAAGCGGCCATGCCCATCGCCACGGTGGCCACGTCCGGCTTGATCAGCTGCATGGTGTCGTAGATCGCCATGCCGGCCGTCACCGAACCACCCGGCGAGTTGATGTAGAGCGAAATGTCCCGGTCCGGGTCCTCCGCCGCCAGCAGCAGCAGCTGCGAGCAGATCTGGTTCGAGATCGAGTCCTCGACCTGGGAGCCGAGGACGATGATGCGCTCCCGCAGCAGCCGCTCGTAAACCGAGTCGTTGAGCGAGAGCCCGGTCGTCCCCGTCCGCATGGACGGCGACTGCGCGTCGGACGTCGGAACAGTCAGGTGCTGCGTCACGTCTCCCTGCCTTCTCCCACAATGGGCCGTTGTCCACCGGGGGCCACATCGGCCACTCCGCCCACTTCCACAGTGGACCGGCGCGGCCGGCACGTCGGGTGCGGCCCCAGGTGATGTCCTGCTTCCCTCTCGGGTGATCCGCTACAACCGACCCTAACGAACGTGGGCGGCACCAGCTTCCCAGTACCGCCCACGTTCGCTTAGAGCATGCGTAGAGATTGCTCGGACTGGCCTGCTTGGCGGCGCGAGTAGCGGAACCTCGGAGGCCTTCTCGGCTGCGGGATCCCCGACACACGTATGTCCGGCTGTCCTCGCGAGAAAGACCTTCGAGAACCCGCGGCGGTGCAAGCTGCGAAGGTGGCAGGACGCGGCTGACGCCGCTTGCCTGACGCACATCTGCGGATCACACCCAATCCGGCGAGCTCTATATCCAGTTGTTGCGCGAGAGGCTGGTCACTCCGCCTTCGCGGTCTCCGCCGCCTCGTCCGACTCGGACTCCTGCGGGCCGAACAGCTCATCCAGGTCCAGCTCGTTGCCGGCCGCGTCGGTGACGGTGGCCTGGCGCACGACCGAGAACAGCGCCTTGCTGCGGCGCACGTCGGCGTACAGCGAGCCGAGCTGGCCCGACTGCTGCGCCTGCTGCACGAACTGGTCCGGGCTCATCCCGAAGCGCTGGGCTTGGTAGATGATCCGCTGGGTGAGCTCGTCGTCGGAGACCGAAACGTCCTCGGCGTCGGCGATGGTGTCCAGCACCAGCTGGGTCTTGACCGCCTTCTCCGCGCCGGTGCGGGTCTCCGCGTCGAACTCCTCGCGGGTCTTCTCCTGCTGCTCGAGCCACTCCGCGAAGCGCGCCTCGTCGTGGTCGAACTGGTGCACGGCGTCGTGCTCGCGCACCTCGATCTCGGACTCGACGACCTTCTCCGGCAGCGGCACCTCGACGGTCTCGAGCAGCGCGTCCAGGACCTTGTCCCGGGCCTGCATGCCCTGCTCCATCTTCTTGACGCGCCCCAGCCGCTCCCGCAGGTCGGCGATGAGCTCCTCGACGGTGTCGAACTCGCTGGCCATCTGGGCGAACTCGTCGTCGGCGTCGGGGAGCTGGCGCTCCTTGACCGAGTTGAGCGTGACCGAAACCTCGGCGTCCTTGCCCGTGAGCTCGCCGGCCGCCAGCTTCGTGGTGAACGTCTTGGTGTCACCCTCGCTCGCGCCGATCAACGCGTCGTCGATGCCGTCGATGAGCTGGCCGGAGCCGATCTCGTAGGACAGCCCGCTGGTCTTGGCGTCCTCGACTTCCTCGCCGTCGACGGTGGCCGACAGGTCGATGCTGACGAAGTCGCCTTCCTGCGCGGGGCGCTCAACCCCGGCCAGGGTGCCGAAGCGGGCGCGCAGCGAGTCGAGCTGCTCGGTCACGTCTTCCTCGGCGACCTCGACGTCGTCCACGCTCACCGACAGCTCGCCGAACGCGGGTACGGTGATCTCCGGGCGGACGTCGACCTCGGCGGTGAATGCGATCTCGGCGCCGTCCTCGATCTTGGTCACCTCGATGTCCGGGCGACCGAGGGTGCGCACCTCGCTGCTGTTGACCGCCTCCAGGTACTTGGCCGGGACCGCTTCGTTGACGACCTCGTCGAGCACGGGGCCCCGACCGATGCGGCTCTCCAGCACCCGCGCCGGGACCTTGCCCGGCCGGAAGCCGGGGATGCGGACCTGCTGGGCGAGTGCCTTGTACGCGCGGTCGAAGTTCGGCTTGAGCTCGTCGAACGGCACCTCGACGTTGATCCGGACGCGCGTCGGGCTCAGGTGCTCGACGGTGCTCTTCACGTGGTCTCCTAGTGCGAACGTGCTTGATTCCCGGCGCTGCCAACGGGCGCGGCATACCACCACGTCCAACGATGCCGGGCTGACCTCCGAGTCTATTGCTTCCCGCCGGGGCACACGGCCCGGGGTTGCAACAACCCGCATTGGCCAGCCTCACCTAACCACCAGGCGGCCATCCGTGCTTGAGTGGAAACGTGCACCACACCGCAGCCGACGCGGCCACCTGCGCCGCCCTGTCCGAGACGTTCGCCGAGCCGCTGCCCGGCACCGCCGCGGTGGCAGGCAGCTGGTTGTGCCTGGAACAACGCGGCCCCTGGGGCCACAACGCGCTGGTCCAAAGCCACCTGGACCCCGAGCTGGGGCGGGCGCTGTCCGCGCGAGCCGACGAGCACGGCGTGCGGATCCAGCTCATCCGGCAGCCCGGCCGGCACGCGGACACCGCCGACGACCAACCGCGCCGGGTGTTCCTCGCGCACACCGCGCCCGGCACCGGCTGGCTGCGGACCGCGACCACGACCAACCCGGCCGACCTGCTCGAACTCGACTTCGCCCGGATCGCCGACGGCCACCACGACGGCTGGGGCCGGCACCTCGCCGACCCGCTGCTGCTGGTGTGCACCAACGGCCGCCGCGACCGCTGCTGCGCGCTGCTCGGCCGCGAACTGATCACCAAACTCGCCGGCCGCCACGACGGCTCGATCTGGGAATCCACGCACACCGGCGGACACCGCTTCGCGCCCGCCGCGGTCGTGCTGCCCAGCGGCTACACCTACGGACGGCTCACCGCGCACGCCGCCGAAGCGGTGCTGTCCTCCGCCGCGGCCGGGAAGGTCGTGCTCGACCACTGCCGCGGCCGGTCGTCGTGGACCCGCGCCGGACAAGCCGCCGAACTCGCCATCCGGGAACACATCGGCGAATACCTCGCCGACGCCCTGCGCGTCACCGGCGAAGAAACCGGCCAGGTGACGATCGCCCACCAAGACGGCCGCAGCTGGCAGGTCACGGTCCGCGAACACGAACTCGACCCACCACGCCCCAACAGCTGCGGGAAGAAAGCGGTCCGCCCCACCACCTGCACCGCCGAAGCCATCAATGGCGGGCCAACGCACCCGCCGCAGAACCCAGCCGAGTGGGCGTCACCGCGGTCATGATGCCGTCCGGCGGCACCGACGCAGGCGAAACCGGCGGCCCCGGGACGCACAACGACACGACGACCAAGAAAGCCACGACGGCGCCCAGCACCACGCACACCGCCACAGCCGGCGGCTGAACGCGGAACCCGACCACACTCCAATCGCGCACGACGAAGGAATCGGCCACCCGCGACAGAGCGTTACCAACCGCAGCCACCCGCTGCGACGCACATCACCACGCCGAACCCGCCGACGGGCAAAAGAAAACCGGCCACCCGCCTACAGGCGAGCGGCCGGCCGCGACGTCGGGGTGGCGGGATTTGAACCCACGACCCCTCGCACCCAAAGCGAGTGCGCTACCAAACTGCGCCACACCCCGTCCGACGTGCGGCACACCCGGAAAACCCGGGTGCGTTGCGGAGAGCCTATCGCGACCCGCTAAGCTGTGACACGCAAGGTCGCCCAACCCGCAAGGGTCAGGCGAAACCGCACGCGGGCGTAGCTCAATGGTAGAGCCCCAGTCTTCCAAACTGGCTACGCGGGTTCGATTCCCGTCGCCCGCTCCGAGTTGGGTGTTTTGTGTCTGGGTTGGGCCCAGACCTTCACTCTTCGCCTTCGCTGTGGGGGGCCGAGCCCCCCACACCCCCCACGGTGCGGGGTCATCTTCTCTTTGCTCCTTGCTTTCGGGGCGTTCCCGGCCTGGGTTTTGACCAGCCGTGCCGCTTCGCGGCCAAGACAAAGCCTCTTCGCAGCCGAACCTCTACGCAGCCGAGCCAGTGAATCTTGCCGCTTCGCGGCTGAAGTTGAAGTCGTGCCGCTTCGCGGCTGAACCGGGTGCGTGCCGCTTCGCGGCTGCGCTTGGGTGCCGGTTCGTGGCTGGGCTTGCTGAGGTGGTCTGCGGGGTTGGGATTGTTTGTGTTGGTTTGGCTTGGGTTTGGTGGGGATTGGGGTTGTTGGGAATAAAAAGGCTTTGGGTTTTGTCAGGGGGTTGCGCGACGCTTGTAGTTGGCTTGAGGGCGGGTTGCGCCCTCGTGGGCGTTTCTTGATCTCTTGGGGGTTTTGTGCGGCGGCTTGAGTACAAGTGGTTGGTTGGCATCACCTTTGTGCTGGCGCTGATCATGCAGATCCTCGACGTCACCATCCTGAACGTCGCTTTGGCCACGTTGGGACGGGAGTTCCGGGTCGATGCCGCTGCCCTGCAGTGGGTTCTCACCGGTTACATGATCAGCCTCGCCGTCTTCATCCCCTCCTCCGGTTGGATCGCCGATCGGTTCGGCAGCAGGCGGACCTTCCAGGCCGCCGTGGTGATCTTCACCCTCGCTTCCGTGCTGTGCGGGGTTTCCACCGAGATGTGGCAGCTGATCGCCGCCCGGGTGCTGCAGGGCGTCGGCGGCGGCATGCTGGTGCCCGTCGGTCAGGCGATGTTGTTCCGCGCCTTCCCGCCCAACGAGCGCGCCAAGGCCGGCGCCGTGCTCTCCATTCCCATCACCGTCGCCCCAATGCTCGGGCCCGTGCTCGGTGGCCTCCTCGTCGAATACGCGAGCTGGCGCTGGATCTTCTTCATCAACGTTCCCGTCGGGGCGCTGGCACTGCTGTTCACCGTTCTCTTCCTGAAGGAGGAGGCGCGCCGCGATCCCGGCCGGTTCGACCTGCCCGGGTTCGTGCTCGCCGGGGCCGGGCTCGCCACCCTGCTCTACGGCCTCGACCAGGGCGCGCAGCTCGGCTGGGGCGAGCCCCAGGTCTGGTTGAGCCTCGCCGCCGCGGTGCTGCTCATCGGCGGGTTGATCTGGCGGGAGCTGACCGTTCGCGCCCCGATGCTCGACCTGCGACTGCTCACCGACCGGTTGTTCCGCACCGGCAACCTGCTGCTGCTGTGCCAGACCGGCGCGATGTTCGGGGTGCTCTTCCTCATCCCGCTGTACCTGCAGAACCTGCGCGGGGTGTCGCCCATGCACGCCGGGCTCGTGCTGATGCCGCAGGCCATCGTCATGCTGCTGACCACCCAGGTGATCAGCCGGATCTACGGCCGGGTCGGGCCGAAGCGGCTGATCCTGGCCGGGTTCGCCGTGCAGGTCGTGATCGGGCTCGGGCTGCAGCTGCAGGGCGTCGACACCTCGCTGTGGTTCCTCGTCGCGTTGCTCGCGGTGCAGGGCGTGGCGATGGGGCTGCTGATGACCCCGGTGCAGACCGCGACCTTCGCCCGGATCTCCGGCCCGGCCATGGGCCAGGCCAGCTCGATGTTCAACGTCAGCAGGCAGGTCGCCACCGCGCTGGGCACCGCGATCGTGGCGACGGTGCTGGTGGTGCTGACCGAACGCGGCATGTCCACAGTGGATCCCGCCGCGGCCGCCCAGGTCGCCGCGGTGCACCTGGGCGCCTACCACGGCGCGTTCCTGGTCTCGGTGATCTTCGCCGGGCTGGGCCTGCTGCTGGGCCTGCGCGTGCGCGACTCCGACGCGGCGGCCAGCCTGGACGCCCCGGCCCCGAAGGCACGGCAGGGTGAACGCGAGCCCTCGGAAACCGTGAGATAGCTCAAGCTCGCCCCACGCCCGGACCGGCCCGGGCAGTATGTGAGGGGTGACCGACATGCCACACGCCGATCAGGTCCGCAATCACGCCCGCTGGCGCCCGGGCTGGCACGCCGGGCGCACCGGCTACGCATGGCTGCTGCCGCTGGCCGACCAACCCGGCCTGCGCAAGCTGGTGAACGACTACCAGTACGCCCTGCGCGACCTGCCAGGCTTCGACCTCGTCCCGCTGGAATGGATGCACATCCTGGTGCAGGAGGTCGGTTTCACCGACAAGATCGACGAAGACCGCATCGAGGCACTGCTGACCGCCGCCCGGCCGCGGCTGGCGTCGGTGCTGCCCCTGACCCTGGCGTTCCACCACGCCGTGGTGCTGCCGGAGTCGCTGTCGCTGCCCGCCGAGCCGCAATCGACGGTGCTCGAACTCCGCGCCGCGGTGCGGGAAGCGACCGCCGAGGCCCTCGGCGAATCGGCGCTCCCGGCGGAGCCCGAGGACGTCGACAAGCACGTCAGCCTCGCCCACTCCACCACCGACGGCCCGGCGATCTTCGCCATCGCCACGCTCAGCGCGACCGCGGTGGAACCGATCACGGCCAAGGTGCCGGCGCTGTCGCTGGTCAAGCTCAACCGCGACCACTCGTGCTCCGAGTGGGAGACCATCGCCGAGGTTCCGCTCGGCGCCTGACCGAAAAAACGGGTCGCACGACCGGCTCTTCGACGGTAGGAACGCCATATGGCGGACCTCACCACGAGAAATCTTGCGGCCGACGACTACGAAAGCTTCTTCGCGGTGTTCACCGCGGCCTTCCTCGACGACACCCGGGATCCCGCGATGGAGCGCTACCGCGAGGTCTTCGACCCGTCGCTGGCGCACGGAACCTTCGACGGCGACGAGCTGATCGGCGTCGCCGGGCGGTTCGCGCTGGACATCACCGTGCCCGGCCGGGTGCAGCACCCGGTCGCGGCCGTCACCGCGGTCGGAGTCAAGCCGGGTCACCGGCGGCGCGGCGTGCTGACCTCGCTGATGCGCGCCCAGCTCGACGAGCTGCACGGCACCGGCACCGGGCTCGCCGCGCTGTACGCCTCGGAAGGCTCCATCTACGGCCGGTTCGGCTACGGCCTGGCCAGCTACGAAACTCGCCTGAGCCTGCCTCGCGGCGCCACATTTCTGTCCACTGTAGACGTCGATGAGCGGCGAGTCCGGGAGGTCGACCGGGAAACCGCGCTGGAGTTCGCGCACCGGCGCTACCCGGAGGTGGCCGCGAACCGGACCGGCTGGCTTTCCCGCAGCGACGGTTCCTGGGAAGTCCGGATGATCGACGATCGCGCCGAGCGCGGTGACCTGGGCAAGGTCAGGTTCGCGCTGCACCCCGACGGCTACGTCATCTACCGCCCCAAGCGCGACTGGACCACCCGCGGCCCCGCCTACCAGCTGCGGGTGCTGGAGCTCGTCGCGGCGACCCCGCAGGCCTACGCCGCGCTCTGGCGGTACCTGCTCGACATCGACCTGGTCGGCGAGGTGCACTGGTTGAAGGCCGCGCTCGACGAGCCGGTGGTGAGCATGCTCGCCGACCCGCGCGCGGCGAGCCGGCAGGTCCTCGACGGGCTGTGGGTCCGGCTGGTCGAGCTCGACCGGGCGCTGACGGCGCGCCGGTATTCGGCCCCGGTGGACGTCGTGCTCGACGTCGCCGACCGGTTCTGCCCGTGGAACGCGGGCCGGTGGCGGTTGACGGCCGGCTCCGACGGCGTCGGGCAGGTCGCCCGCACCGACGATCCCGGCCAGCTCGAATTGGACGTCGCCGACCTGGCCGCGGCGTACCTGGGCGGCAACACGCTGGCCGGTTTGGCCCGCGCCGGACGGGTCGCCGAGCTCGCCCCGGGCGCGCTGCTCGAAGCCTCCCGCGCGTTCGCCACCGACGACGCCCCGCACTGCCAGGAGAGCTTCTGACCCGACCGCATTCCTGCTCCGGCGGCGTACTGTCGAAATCAGCGCGTTCCGCCGGATCAGGAGGCACGGGTGACCGCAACCATCATCATCGTGATCGCCCTCGTGGTGATCGTCGCCGCGGTCTGGTGGTCCCGGCAGAAGGCCGTGGCGCACCAGCGGAAGCAGCTCGAGGACGCCAAGGCCGAAGCACGGCGCTGGGTGGAGCGGCTGGGCGGTCAGGTGCTCAACCTGATCGGCACCAACGAGGCGGCCAAGCAGGCGCTCGCCGACGCGGCGGAGCGGCACGGTGCGGCGATCTCCCAGCTCGACCAGGCGAGCACGGCCACGCAGGCGCGCCTGACCACGGAGTCCGCGATGGAAGGCCTGTACTACGTGCGGGCGGCGCGGATCGCGATGGACATGGACCCGGGCCCGGAACTGCCCGACCTGTCCGGCCAGCACGGCGCGGGCAAGGTCACCGAGTACCGCGAGGTCGAGGTGGAGGGGCGGCAACAGGTGGCGTCGCCGAACCCGACCGAGCAGACGCCGCACTACTACCCGGGCGGCACCGTCGCCGGGCGGCCGGTGCCGCAGGGCTGGTACAGCGAGCCGTGGTGGAAGCCGGCGCTGGTCGCGGGCGCCTGGGGTGTGGGCTCGTTCGTGCTGATGAGCGCCCTGTTCGGCGGCATGGCCGGGGTCCCGGCGGAGGCCGCCAACGCGGAGGGCTTCCAGGACGGCGCGGGAGCCGACGGTGACCAGGGCTTCGACGGCGGAGACCAGGGCGACGCCGGCGGCTTCGACGCGGGCGACTTCGACATGGGCGGCTTCGACATCTAGCCGTGCGCCGGCCGGCACTCGCAGTGTTGCGGCAGGCGCACCGGTTTCCGCTGGTCACGGGCCGTGCACGGTTTGTGCTGCTATAGCGACACAAAACACGCACGGGTCCGGGCCTGCAGAAACGCCGGCGCAGGGAGCGGTGTCTAGTCCGCTTGGCAGGCAGGACACCAGTAGAGCTTGCGGGCCGACAGGTCGGCCATTGCCACCGGCGTGCCGCAGATCAGGCAAGGCATCCCCGCGCGCCGGTAGACGTAGACCTCGCCGCCGTGCCGGTCCTGCCTCGGCGCTCGGCCGGTGGCCTCGGGCAGGTGCTCCGGGCGCACCGTGTCGATGCGCCCCACCCGCACCCCGTCGGCCATCAGCTCGACGAGGTCGGCCCAGATCGCCTCCCACTGCTCGCGCCCGAGCGAGCGGCCCGGCGTGTAGGGCGGAATCCCGTGCCGGAACAGCACTTCCGCCCGGTAGACGTTGCCGACGCCGGCCAGCACCTTCTGATCCATCAGCAGTGCGGCGATGCTGGTGCGGGAACGCGAGATCCGCTGCCAGGCCTGCTCGGGATCGGCGTCCCGGCGCAGCGGGTCCGGCCCCAGCCGCCCGCGCAGCGCGGCGACCTCCTCGCCGGTCAGCAGCTCGCACGCGGTGGGCCCGCGCAGGTCCGTCCAATGCGTGCGGCCGATGATGCGCATCCGAACCTGGCCGCGGGGCTCGGTCAGCGGGAGCTCGAACTCGGTGAACGTGCCGTACAACCCGAGGTGCACGTGGACGACTTGCTCCGAGCCGTAGAAGTGGAACAGGTGCTTGCCGTGCGCCTCGGCCCGCTCGAACACCGAACCGGTCAGCAGCGAGGCGCTGGTGGCGAACCGCCCCTGCGGGCTGCGCACCTGGACCTCCGTGCCGGCGAACAGGTCGCCGTGCAGCCCGGCGAGCCGGTGCAGCGTGTGGCCTTCAGGCATGTCAACAGTCCGTCCGCGTCAAGCGAGGATCCACAGCACGACCGATTCCACGAGGTACGCCGCCACGCACCACAACGCGACGAACAGGCCGCGCGGAACCGGCCGGTCGGGGTGCCGGAACACCGCCCCGGCCAACAGCGAAACGCAAATCGCGAGGATGCCGCCCACGATCAGCCACAAGCCCACCCCGAGCACGCAGTCTGGTTCCGCGCAAGCCGCATCGACGAGGACGGGCGAGAGAGTGCGCTGCCCGAAGAAAAGCACCAGCACGCCGACCGCGGTACCCGCCGCCGCCACCAGAGGTGTCAGCAGCGCCGCGGTCGGACGCGCCGGTGCCATGAGATCAGTTGCCCGGCAGGGCCGGGGGCTCGCCGTTCTTCTCGTAGTCGGTGAGCAGGTCGATCCGGCGCTGGTGCCGGCCACCCTCGAATTCGGTGGTCAGGAAGGCCTCGACGATCCGCTCGGCTTCGTCGACGGTGTGCATCCGCGCACCGACGCCGGCCAGCAGCGCGTTGTTGTGCTGCCGGGCGAGCTTCGCGGTCTCGACGCTCCAGGCCAGCGCGGCGCGGGCGCCGGGGACCTTGTTCGCGGCGATCTGCTCGCCGTTGCCGGATCCGCCGAGGACCAGCCCGAGGCTGCCCTCGTCGGCGACGACGCGGCGGGCGGTTTCGACGCAGAACGGCGGGTAGTCGTCCTGGGCGTCGTATTCCGCCGGGCCGATGTCGGTCACGTCGTGACCCTTGTCGGTCAGCCACTTGACGAGGTGGTTCTTGAGTTCGTAGCCGGCATGGTCGGAGCCGATGTAGACGCGCACGCGGGCAGTCTGCCAAACGGCTCACCACCCCCGCACACCCCGGTTACGCTACCCGCCGTGACCAGCATCGATGTGCACACCGACTGGGCCATGCCCGGCCTGCACGCCATGGCGGACCACCCGGTGCTCGTGGTGGTCGACGTGCTGTCCTTCTCAACGGCGGTCGACGTCGCGACGAACACCGGCGCCCGGGTCATGCCGCTGCGCTGGCAGGACGACTCGGTGCCCGAGGATGTCGTGCTGGCGCAGCCCCGCAGTCTCGACAGGTGGTCGCTGAGCCCGTCGTCGCTGCGCACCCTGACACCGGACGTGCTGTTCGGGCTGCCGTCGCCGAATGGCGCGACGCTGTGCGCCGAGGCGGCCACCACCGGGGCCACGGTGTTCGCGGGCTGCCTGCGCAACGCGGAGGCCGTGGCCAGCGCGGCTGCGCAGGTAGGTGGCCCGATCGGAATCATCGCCGCCGGGGAGCGCCGGGACGACGAACTGCGGCCCGCCATCGAAGATCTCCTCGGGGCGGGCGCGATCATCTCCGCGCTGCCCGGGCGCCGCTCTCCCGATGCCGAGCTGGCCGCTGCCGCGTTCCAAGCCGTGTCGGGTGAGATCGGCGCGATGCTCGCCGACTGCGAATCCGGCCGCGAGCTCGCGGAGCTGGGATTCGCGCACGACGTCACGCTGGCCGCCGAGGTCAACAGCAGCCGGCGGGCGCCCGTGCTGCGGGACGGGATCCTGGCGGCTCGGTGAGGGCGGTTGCCGTTCTCGAAGTTCGGCACCTCCGGAACACCGGCCGTCCACACTGGATGCGCCGCCGCGACTCCGCTGAGCTGCATTTCCCGCGCGCGAATTAGATCATTCGGATTAATGAACTGATCTGTTCGGCCGATTTGTGTCGCCTGGTGGATCCGAACAGTTTCCCAACACGTCATTCTTTGCGGAACAGGGGGGTTCTGCCGGGGAGGACGCGTGGTTGAAGACATCGGTGCTGCCGAGCGCATGGTCCAGCAGTGGCAGGAACGCGCCGCGGAGAAGGCCGAGAAGTTCGGCCGGATGCAGCAGGAGATCGAGCAGATCTCGGTGACCGAATCGTCCCGCGACGGAGCGATCCAGGTGACCATCGGCTCGAACGGCATCCTGCAGAACCTGCAGCTCTCCGAGAACGCCAGCAACCGCCCGATGGCGAAGCTGGCCGCCGAGATCATGCGCTCCGTGCAGACCGCGCAGGCGAAGATCCCCGACCTGATGCAGCGAGCGGTCGCCGACACGGTCGGACTGGAGGACTCCGCCGCCCAGCACGTGCTCGGCGAGGCGCGCAAGAACTTCCCGGAACCGCCCGCGGATGAGAACGGGCCGCAGCAGCGCGACGCCAGCCTGCCGGAGATGCAGTTCGGGGTGGAAGACGACTACGAGGAACCGCCGCAGCGGCAACAACCCCCGCAACGCCCCGCCGCGCCGCCCTCTCCCCCGCCTCCGCAACAGCGGCCATCGCGCCGCCGCCCGGACGACTTCGATGACGACGACTTCAGCGGGGGCTCGTTCCTGCGCTGAGTTCCGCACTGAGGGGAGCAGACGATGGCCGACGAGATGAACGTCGTCATCGAGAACCTGCGAACGCATGCGTCCAAAGTGGATGGTGTTGTCGATCAGCTGACCACCGCCGTGGACGCGTCGCAGCAGGTGACGATGAACAACGACGCCTACGGGATCCTGTGCCAGCCGTTCGCGCTGATGCTGCAGCCCGTCGAGCAGTACGGCGTCGAGACGCTGCAGAAGGCCGTGGAGGCGATGCAGGACACCGCCGAGAACGTGCGCGGCGCCGCCGAGGACTACCAGTCCACCGATGACGACAACAGCTCGATGTTCCGCGGGATGCAGTGATGGCCGACAATCCGCTCGTCGTAACCGAGGACACGCTTCCCAAAGACCCGAACGAAACGCCCGACGCCTTCAAGGGCGTCGGCATCCTGGAGTCCTACCACGACGTCACCAGCCTCAACGACGAATCCAGCTGGGTGGAAGCGGGGCTGGCCTACGGCGGGGCCGCGATGGAAGTGGCCAGCATGGTCATGGACCCCATCGGCACGCTGGCCTCCTACGGCGTCTCGTTCCTGATCGAACACGTGCAGCCGCTCAAGGAAGCGCTGGACTGGTTCGCCGGCGATCCGGACGGCGTCAAGGCGTACGGCGCGACCTGGCAGAAGGTCTCCGAAGCCGTCAAGCAAGCCGCGGAGGAGTACAACAGCGCCGTCCAGGGCGACACCGCGCAGTGGACCGGCTCCGCCGGCGACGCGTACCGCAAGCACGCCGAGGAGAAGGCCAGCGCGCTGAGCGACGCCAGCGAGCTCGCCGGCACCCTGAGCACCGTCGTGACGGTGATGGGCGAGGTCGTCTCGTTCGTCCGCGAATTCGTCCGCGACCTGGTCGCCGACTGTGTCTCGCGGCTGATCACCTACGCGCTGGAAGCGCTGTGCACCTTCGGGCTCGGCACCCCGGTGATCGTCGCCCAGGCGACCGCGTTCATCTCCAAGACCGTGTCGAAGATCAGCGAAGTCGTCCAGAAGCTGGTCAAGACGATCAAGAACGTGGCGCCGAAGATCGCCAAGATGGTCGAGGTCCTGGGCAAGATCCTCAAGAAGCTCGGCAAGGGCATCAAGAAGGTCGTCGACGCTCCCGGCAAGCTCGCCGACAACTTCGCCGAGGGCTCCTGGAAGAAGTTCGACGACGCCTTCGGCACCAACGTCGTCGGCAAGCACAACACCAAAACGGGCGGCGGCCCGAACATCAGCGGCGACGGCGGCTCCGACGGCGGCTCGGGCTCGGGTAGCGACGGCGGCTCGGGTTCGGGCAGCGACGGCGGCTCCGGATCGGGCAGCGACGGCGGCTCCGGCAGCAACGGTTCCGGCAACGGCTCGGGCTCCGGGTCCGGCGGCAACGGTTCCGGCAACGGGTCGGGCTCCGGGTCCGGTGGCGACGGATCGGGGTCGGGCTCCGGTTCCGGTGGCGACTCCGGTTCCGGCAGCAGCTCGGGCTCCGGTAGCGACGGATCGAGCTCCTCCAGCTCCAGCGGAACCTCCAACTCCGACCCCAGCGGTTCGGGATCCAGCTCGGACGGCTCGGGCTCCGGCGGCGACGGCCGGTCGAGCGGCGGCGATTCCGGCGGTTCGCACTCCGATTCGTCGGCCAGCGGTTCGTCGAGCTCCAGCAGCACGGACTCGGGCGGTACGCACTCGTCGAGCTCGTCGCCGGACAGCAGCAGGCCGACCTCCTCGCCCGACGGCTCCGCGCCGCACTCGGGCGGTTCGAGCAGCCACTCCAGCAGCAGCTCGCCGGACGGCCCAGGTTCGAGCAGCCACTCCAGCAGCTCCTCGCCCGACACCTCCGGCCCCAGCAGCCACTCCAGCAGCAGCTCCTCACCAGATGGCCCGGGTTCCAGCAGCCACTCCGGGGGCGGGTCCTCCGGATCGCCCAGCGGAGGGCAGGCGCCGGACAGCCGCAACACCGCTTTCTCCGGCGACCTTTCCGGCAGTCCCAGCGGCGGCTCCAGCCCGCACGGCGGAGGCTCCAGCCCCGACGCGGGTGGCTCGCCGAGCGGCGGCTCCAGCCCGCACGGCGGCGGATCGTCCGGCGGCGGCATGCCCGGTGGCGGCGGGACGCACAGCGGTGGCTCCGGTGGCGGCGGCAGCCACTCGCCGTCGTCCTTCGACCGGCCGAGCAACCCATCCGGCACGAGCTCGTCCAGTGTGGACGCTCCAGCAGCTCCGCAAACCGCACCATCGCCCAACGCTCCCCGCACCGATCAGCCGAACGCCGGAGCCCCGGCGGGCGGCGCGATGGGCGGTGGCATGCACGGCGGTGGCGCCGGCGGCGGTGGCGCCAGCCCGAGCGGCGGCGGAAGCCGTCCGGGTTCCGGAGGCGGCTGGACCGGCACGCCGGGCAGCCCCGGCGCGGCCGGACGCCCACCGTCCACTCCGGACGCTCCGCCGCGCCCGCGCGGCCCCGAGGGCAGCGGTACCCGCCCGCCGGAACGTCCCACCGCGGCGCCCCGCGGATCGGCGGGACCGGACGCACCGCCCCGCCCGAACGGCGGACCGACCGGCTCTCCCCGACCGACAGGCCCCGACAGCCGCGGGCCGGGAGGCCCCGGCGCGCCGCGCACCGACGCGCCCGGATCCCGCCCGGACGCGCCGAACCAGCGCCCCGACGCAGGCGGGCCCGGCTCGAAGCCGGACACCACGAAGGCACCGGACACCACAAAGACACCGGACTCGTCCAAGAGCCCGGACCCGACGAAGTCCCCGGACGGCACCAAGTCGCCGGACACGTCCAACCAGCCGGACTCGAAGGGCCCGGACACGGACAAGCCGAAGGACGGTGCGGACTCCCAACGCGAGCCCGACACGACGGACAAGCCGAAGGACGGCACCGACTCCCAGTCCGAACCGGACGGGCCGGACAAGCCGAAGGACGACGCGGACAAGCCGCACGAGCCGGACGCCGACAAGCCGGAGCCGGGCACGCCCGAGTACGACCAGAAGATCAACGACGGCGCCGACACCCTCGACAACAACCGCACCGATGCGGGGACTTCCGGCCACACCGACCCGAACATGCAGGACCTGGCGCACCGGGTTCCGGACGACGGCAAGCACTTCACCGTCGACGCGCACATGGGTCCGGACGGCCGGATCGACATCGGCGGGCGCAGCTACTCGCCGGACGAATTCGCCGACGTGCTGCGCCGCTCCGGCTGGGACGGCCAGAGCCCGATCCGCCTGGTCAGCTGCAACTCCGGCGACTTCGCCGGTGACCTGGCGAAGAAGCTCGGCGTGGACGTCACGGCCCCGCGCGGCATGGCCTGGACGGACACCAACGGCAACGTCTTCGCCGGCAGCCGAGCCTCGGACGGCGGGCCCACCTGGCCGCCGGACGGCGGCTGGGACACCCACCACCCGGACGGCACGAACTCCCCGGCCAGCGACGACGCCTTCCACCCGTCCCGCGACGGCGAAGACATCGGCGACCGCCCCGACGACGCCGAAGCGCGCGGGAACCAGGAGAAGCTCAGCGAAGAGGAGATCAAAAACCGCAAGGAGGCGCTGAGCAAGTCGCCGCACGACAACAAGTACTACCTTTACGGCGGTGGGCACGAAGCGCGTCTGCGCGATGGCCAGAGCGGCCCACCGCTGCGGTGGGACGAGAACAGCAACGGGTGGGTCCAGCGCGAAGGCACGCTCGAACCGACGCCCGACACTCCAGATCACCTCAGGGACGACCACACGTACATGCGCTGGACCTACGAGGGTGACCGTCCGGCCATCTCGGAGGCCACCAAGCACAGCGTCTACCAGAACACCGAGATGAACCCCGATGGTTCGTACAAGTGCGCGGCCTCCGGCAAGCCCATCCCGGTGGGCGTGGACGACGCCGGGAAGCCGCAGTTCTACGAACGCGTCGGCACACCGCCGAACCAGCAGCTCAGGGAAACGGAACCGCCGGACTGGTACACGCGCGGGGAGGAGCCCCCGGCACCGCCGCACGACAAGTTCACCGTCCCGAAGCAGGAAGAGGTGGACGGCAAGCACCGGAGCGTGGCGGACATGGGCCACATGCCGGACTACGAGTACTGGCGCCAGCGGGAGTTCGCGATCCACCACGAGGTGACGCGCGACCAGTACAAGGCGATGTACGACCACCCCGACCACTACCGCCTGGAACTCAAGTCGGAGAACCAGAAGCACAGCCACGAATCGACGGCGCCGGGCTTCGGCAAGTACCCGCAACTGTTCGAGAAGCACTTCCAGGGCCAGCAGCTGCAACCGATCTCCACCACCCCCGTCGATCCGCAAACGATCGTCAAGGGAGGACCGAAGCTCGGAGACCCCCGCCGCTGATACGGTCCTGGAACGCTCGCCGGGACAGCCGCATACTTCCAGGAAGAACGATCGGAGTACCTGTGACGAACGCCCAGCAGCCCCCCGAGCTGCTCGACCACCTCGAGCAGCGACTCGGGCCGGTTCAACGGATCGAGTCGGCGCAGTCAGACCGCGGCAACCGCGGCTACGACCTGACCTTCTACCAGAACGAGGAGCCGCCGGTCACCACCGTGGTCACCAACGGCCTGCGGTTCCAGAAGATCACCTCGATGCTCCCCGAGGAGCTGGTCTGCTCGCTGCGTTCCGACCAGCAGCACATCGCGCACTACCTCACCGACTCGATCGCCTCGTTGATCATCAAGAACGAGCGGGGCATGGAGTACGGATCGGTTTTCGACAACGACCAGCCGATCATCGAGGGCACCGAGATCGTCGGGCTCATCGCGCACACCAGCCCGATGTTCGACGAGGCGTTCAACCTCTACCCGGACCAGACCAAGCCCCAGCTGCAGATCCTCACCTTGGTTCCGATCACCAAGCCCGAGATCAACTTCGTGGGCCGGGAGGGCGCCGACATGCTCTTCGAGGTCTTCCACCTGAACGGGACGAACATCCTGGACGTACGCCGCGAATCCGCCGTCTAGCCACGGCCGACGAGATCGACCAGGCCGACCGTCCGGGCTACGCCGTCCTGCCCAGGTGGTCGGCCGTTCGGGTGGTTTCCGGCAGGCGGTACTTCGGCGCCAGGCGGAGCACCAGGTCGCAGGCTCCGTCGAGGGTGTAGCGGTGGCCGACGGAGACGAACACCGGCTTGACGCCCCGCTGCGTCCGCAGCGCCCGGCCGACGACTTCGTCGTTCATCCGCAGCGGCGACCAAGCTCCGCGCGCCTCGCCCGGCGGCTCGTAGCGGCCCATCGCCGTCTTGCCCACGCCGATGCTCGGGAGGTCAGTCAGCACGCCCAGGTGGCATGCCAGGCCGAAGCGGCGCGGGTGGGCCAAGCCCTGCCCGTCGCAGACCAGGACGTCCGGCACCACCGACAGCTCGGACAACGCCCGGAGCAACGACGGCGCTTCGCGAAACGCGAACAGTCCCGGCATGTAAGGAAAATCGGTCTCGCCACGCACGACAACACTGTCCACAACGGACAGGGTCGCCACGTCGAGGACCGTTACCGCCGCGACCAGCTGATCCGAGTCGTCGCGGTAGGCGACGTCCAGGCCCGCCGCCGTGCGCACTTCCGCGGGCTCGCCGTCGAAGCGCACGAGCGGGCGCAGTTGTTCCTGGATCGCAACGGCTTCGGCCTCCGTCGAAGGCCACGGGTGCGGTTCGCGTGCGCGGATCACGCCGCCGATCGTATGCCAGGCCGGGAACGGGGCCGGGGGGGGGTTGGGTGGGGGGGGGGGGGCGCAAGAGAAACGGCCCCCCCCCGCG
>NZ_JBFAKG010000070.1:0-5948 GCF_040655595.1 Saccharopolyspora sp. NPDC050389 | reverse complement strand
GCCGTGAGTCTTTTGGGCGGCCCTGGCAGCCCAAAAGACTCACGGCCCCGCGCCTCAGCGCTGGATGGACTTGGTTTCGAGGAACTCCTCGATGCCGTGGCGGCCGAATTCGCGGCCGTTGCCGGACTGCTTGTAGCCGCCGAACGGGGCGTTGGGGTTGAAGCGGCCGCCGTTGACGTCGATCTGACCCGCCCGCAGCCGACGGGCCACCGCCAGGGCCCGCTCCTCCGAACCGAACACCGCGCCCGCCAGGCCGTAGTCGGTGTCGTTGGCGATCCGCACGGCCTCGTCCTCGTCCCGGTACGGCAGGATCGACAGCACCGGGCCGAAGATCTCCTCCTGCGCGATGGTCATCTCCGGCGTCACCCCGGCGAACACCGTCGGCCGCACGAAGAAGCCCTTCTCCAGGCCCTCCGGCCGCTCCGGCCCGCCGGCGACCAGCTTCGCGCCTTCCTCGATGCCCTTGCGGATGTAGTCCACGACGCGGTCCCGCTGCGCCTCCGACACCATCGGCCCGATCCGGGTGGACTCGTCGGCGGGATCGCCGACGGTGTACTTCGCCGCCGCCGCGACGGCCAGCTCCGCCGCCTCCGCCAGCCGCGACTCCGGCACCAGCATTCGGCTCAGCGCGTTGCAGCTCTGGCCGCCGTTCGGGAAGCAGCCCGCGACGCCGAGCTTCACCGCCTTGGTCAGGTCGGCGTCGTCGAGCACCACGTTCGCCGACTTGCCGCCGAGTTCCAGCGCGACCCGCTTCACCGTCTGCGCGGCCACCTCCGACACGCGCCGACCCGCCCGGGTGGAGCCGGTGAACGACACCATGTCGACGCCCGGGTGCGCCGCCAGCGCCTCGCCCACCACCGGCCCGGTGCCGTGCACCAGGTTGAAAACGCCCGCCGGCACGCCCGCGGCCGCCACGATCTCGGCGAAGATCGCGGCCGTCAGCGGCGCCACCTCGCTGGGCTTGAGCACCACCGTGCAGCCCACCGCCAGCGCGGGCACCACCTTGGCGACGATCTGGTGCAGCGGGTAGTTCCACGGCGTGATCGCGGCGACCACGCCGATCGGCTCCCGCACGATCAGCGAGTTGCCGACCTCCTCGGTCCAGGCGAAGCCGTTCTCGAGCACGTCGGCGATCCCGGCCGAGGTCGCCACCGGGACGCTCGCGTGCACCTGGGTGGCGAACTTGATCGGCGAGCCCATCTCGGCGGTCACCGTCGCGGCGATCTCATCGCGGCGCTCGGCGATTCCCGCGGAGATCCGCCGAGCCACCGCGATGCGCTCCGCGAGCGGCGTGCCGGCCCAGCCGTCGAACGCGGCCCGGGCCGCAGCCACCGCGTCGTCCACATCGGAGGGTGTGCCGGCCGGTACCGAGCCGATCACCTTCTCGGTGGCCGGGTTCAGCACCTCGATCCGCGCCTCGCCGCCCTCGACCTGAGCACCGCCGATGATGTGGCCGGTGTGCGCCATGAAGCCTCCCTGATCCGACACAGCAGACATCACAGCGAGCCTGTCACAACCAGCCACACCCGTGAACCCGCGAACGGCCGGTGGTCAGTCGAACCTGGGCGACTCAGTGCGGGTTCGCTTGAGCTCGAAGAAGTACGGGTAGCTGGCCAGCGCGAGCGCGCCGTCGAACAGCTTCGCCGCTTCCTCACCGCGCGGGATGCGGGTGATCACCGGGCCGAAGAACGCCACGCCGTCGACGTGGATCGTCGGGGTGCCGACCTCGTCGCCCACCGGGTCCATGCCCGCGTGGTGGCTGGCGCGCAGTTCCTCGTCGTACTCGGTGCTGCTGGCCGCCTCGGCCAGCGACGCGGGCAGACCGACCTCCGCCAGCGCCTCGCCGATCACCTGGTCGAAGTCTTTCTTGCCCTCGTCGTGCAGCCGGGTGCCGAGCGCGGTGTAGAGCGGAGACAGCACCTCGTCACCGTGATGCTTGGCCGCGGCGATGGCCACCCGCACCGGGCCCCACGCCGTGTCCAGCAGCTCCCGGTACTCCTCCGGCAGGTCGCGCCCCTCGTTGAGCACCGACAGGCTCATCACGCGGAAGTTCAGGTCGATGTCGCGAACCTTGGCGACCTCCAGGATCCAGCGCGAGGACACCCACGCGAACGGGCACACCGGGTCGAAGTAGAAGTCGACCCTGGGTCGGGCAGCGGCGCTCATCAAGCCTCCATCGTTCGAGAAGTAGCCCGCGGACGCGTTCCAGCGCGTCCCGTCATGGGTACCAACCCCGGTAGAGCCGTTTGTCTTCCCGCCCGAACCGACACGCCGACGGCGAAGCCTGCCCGCCCGGCGGCACGCCCGCACGCGGACGTGATTTGATGCCTGCGCCAGGTACGCCAGGCGTGCCTGACCTGACTAGTCCCCGACGAGCAACGAGGTGATCCGTGGCCCCGCCGAACCTCACCCGCGAACAGGCCGAGCAGCGCGCGGCCCTGCTGGAGGTCCAGTCGTACGTGGTCGAACTGGATCTCACTGCCGGCGCGGGTGGGCCGGACGTGGAGACGTTCGGTTCCACCACAACGGTGCGGTTCCGCAGCAAGCAGGCGGGCGCCGACAGCTGGATCGACCTGGTGGCCGACCGGGTGCACAGCGCCGTCCTCAACGGAGTCGAGCTCGACGTCTCCGACTACGACGAGTCCACCGGCATCCGGCTGCCGAACCTGGCCGCCGACAACGAGCTCGTGGTGCGCGCCGACTGCGCCTACACCAACACCGGCGAGGGCCTGCACCGCTTCATCGACCCGGTCGACGGCGGCGTGTACCTCTACAGCCAGTTCGAAACCGCCGACGCGAAGCGGATGTTCACCTGCTTCGACCAGCCCGACCTGAAGGCCACCTACCAGATCTCGGTGGACGCCCCGGAGTCGTGGAAGGTCATCTCCAACGCCACCGCCGAGGTCACCGACTCGGCGAACGGCAAGCGGCACGAATTCGCCACCACCAAGCCGATGTCGACCTACCTGGTGGCGCTGGTGGCCGGGCCGTACGCCGAGTGGCGCGACGTCTTCCCCGGCGGAGACGGCCAGGACGAGATCCCGCTGGGCATCTACTGCCGCGCCTCGCTGGCCGAGCACCTCGACGCGGAGCGGTTGTTCACCGAGACCAAGCAGGGTTTCGGCTTCTTCCACAAGGCGTTCGGGGTGCCCTACCCGTTCGGCAAGTACGACCAGTGCTTCGTGCCGGAGTTCAACGCGGGCGCGATGGAGAACGCCGGCTGCGTGACGTTCCTGGAGGACTACGTCTTCCGGTCGAAGGTCACCGGCTACCTCTACGAGCGGCGCTGCGAGACGGTGCTGCACGAGATGGCGCACATGTGGTTCGGCGACCTGGTGACCATGCGCTGGTGGGACGACCTGTGGCTCAACGAGTCGTTCGCGACCTGGGCCAGCGTCCTCGCGCAGGTCGGCGCGACCCAGTACGACCACGCCTGGACGACGTTCGCCAGCGTGGAGAAGTCCTGGGCGTACCGGCAGGACCAGCTGCCGTCCACCCACCCGGTGGCCGCCGACATCCAGGACCTGCAGGCCGTGGAGGTCAACTTCGACGGCATCACCTACGCCAAGGGCGCCTCGGTCCTCAAGCAGCTGGTCGCCTACGTGGGCCTGGACAACTTCCTGGCCGGGCTGCGGGTCTACTTCAACCGGCATGCCTGGGGCAACGCGACGCTCAACGACCTGTTGCGCGCGCTAGAGGAGGCCTCCGGTCGTGACCTGTCGTGGTGGAGCGAGCAGTGGCTGGAGACCACCGGCCTGAACATGCTGCGGCCGCGGTTCGCGACCGACGACGAGGGCCGGTTCACCTCGTTCGAGGTCGTGCAGAACGGCGCCCGGCCCGGCGCGGGCGAGCTGCGCACGCACCGGCTGGCGATCGGCATCTATGACGACGAGGGCGGCAAGCTGGTGCGCAAGCACCGCGTCGAGCTCGACGTCACGGGCGAGCGCACCGAGGTACCCGACCTGGTCGGCGTGCACCGGGGCAAGCTCGTGCTGGTCAACGACGACGACCTGACCTACTGCTCGCTGCGCTTCGACCCGGAGTCGCTGGCCTCGCTGATCGACCGGATCGGCGACATCGACGAGTCGCTGCCGCGGGCGCTGTGCTGGTCCACCGCCTGGGAGATGACCCGCGAGGCGGAGCTGAAGGCGCGCGACTTCGTGACGCTGGTGCTGGGCGCGTCCGCGGACGGCGGCATCGGCGCCGAGAGCGAGATCGGCGTGGTACAGCGGGTGCTACTGCAAACCCAGACCGCACTCGCGTCCTATGTGGACCCGTCGTGGCAGCCCGAGGGCTGGCGGCGGTTCACCGGCCGGCTCTTCGAGCTCGCCCGCGCGGCCGAGCCCGGCTCGGACCACCAGCTCGCGTTCGTCAACTCGCTGGCCGGCTCGGTGCTCTCCGCCGAGCAGGTCGCCGAGCTGCGCGGCTGGCTGGACGGCTCGGCGCCGCTGCCCGGGCTGACCGTCGACACGGACCTGCGCTGGCAGCTGCTGCAGGCGCTGGTCGCGCACGGCGGGGCCGGTGAGTCCGAGATCGACGCGGAGCTGGAGAAGGACCAGACGGCGACGGGCCGGCGGCGCGCGGAGCGGGCGCGGGCGCTGATCCCGACGCCGGAGTCCAAGGAGAAGGCCTGGCAGCGTGCGGTGCACGACGACCAGCTGCCGAACGCGGTCAGCGATTCGATCATCGCGGGCTTCCAGCACCCGGCCCAGCGCGAGCTGCTGGTGCCGTACGTGCGGCGCTACTTCGACGAGATCGACGAGGTCTGGCAGCGCCGCTCCAGCGAGCGGGCCCAGCCGACGGTGATCGGCCTGTTCCCGTCGTGGGCGGTCACCGACGACACGGTCGCGGCCGCGGACGCCTGGCTGGCCGGCGAGCACCCGTCGGCGCTGCGCCGCCTGGTCTCGGAGGGCCGCGCGGGCATCGTGCGCGCCCTGGCGGCCCGGGAGTTCGACCGCTCCTGAGCTGATCGATGAGGGGCACCTGCGACCGGCAACGGGATCGCAGGTGCCCCTTTTCGCGTTGCGGAGCCTCCGATTCGGGTGAACACGAATCGTGTCGGCGCGGACACGGCGAGTAAGATTTCGTTGATCTGCCCGACGTGAGGGGGCGTCGATGCCCGAGCTGATCACCGCCATCGCGCAGCTGCTGTGGCCGTTGATCGCGCTGCTGGCGATCGTGGTGTTCCGGCGCGCCATCGGGCGGGTGCTGCGCACCGCCGAGAAGCGGGAGCTGGAGTTCGAGATCGGCGGTCAGAAGCTGACCATGCACGAGCTCAACGATCAGCAGACCGAGATGATCCAGGACCTGCAACGGCAGCTGAGCATGCTCAGCAAGGAGCTGCCGGAACGCGACCGGATCGGCATCCCGGCGGAAACCCCGAAGCCGCTCCCGGTTCCGGCGCTGCCCGAGGCGCCCGAGATCTCGGGCAACGGCGACGGCCATGCGGACGCCGAGGACGAAGACGAGATGCCGCCGGTGCATGCGCCGGTCGGTTCGGAGCCGCTCGCGGTGCTGTGGGTCGCGGAGAAGCCGGAGGCGCACGCGATCCTGGCGGAGCAGCTCAGGGACAACGGCGTGCGGGTGACCATGACGACGAGCAACGATGCGGCGCTGGCGGAGCTCTCGCAGCGCCAGTACCGGCTGATCGTGGAGGACATGGGCCGCAAGGAGAACGGCCGGTGGCGGCCCGACGCGGGACTGGCGCTGCTGCGCGAACTGCGCGACCTGGGCGTGGACACCCCGGTGATCGTGTTCAGCAGCCAGCGGGCCCAGCAGCAGTACGGCGAACAAGCGCGGCAGCTGGGCGCGGTCGGCACGACGTCGTCGGCCTACGAGATGTTCCAGAACCTCCAGAGCTTCGACCTGCTCTGAGGCTTCGGCAGACAACGGGGCCGTGAGTCTTTTTGGGTGGGTTTAAAAAACAAAAAAAAAAAGACCCCCACACA
>NZ_JBFAKG010000069.1:0-56315 GCF_040655595.1 Saccharopolyspora sp. NPDC050389 | reverse complement strand
CCGTGAACCCGCGGCGGTGCGGGTTGCGTGGGTGGGCTAAGCGGCTGCGCCGCTTCAAAGACAAAACGCCCGCGTTACCGCATCCGCACGTCACCGCATCCAAAACAGGCTCTATAGCAGCCCAAACTACTCACGACACCGAACCTGCTGTGACCGGGGCCAAGTGCGCTTGACGCGCCCGATTCATCGTGATCTGATTCCGGCAGCGTCGCGTGTCGGTGGCAGGCTGTGCCAGGCATGGAGGCGCGGGTTCGAAGGGTCTTCATGACCACTCTTTTCAATCACACGATCGTCGCCGCGCGCGACAAGCAGGAATCTGCCTCCTTCTTCACGGAGATGTTCGACCTCCCACCGGCGGAGCCGGACGGCCTCTTCCTCACGGTCCACCTGGACGCGGGAGTGACGCTCCAGTTCGCGGAGCCGGGCATCGAATTCTCGCCGCAGCACTACGCATTCCTGGTCGCCGAGGGAGATTTCGACGGCATCTACGCCAGGATCCAGGCGGCGGGCCTCGAACACTGGGCGGACCCGCAGAGGAAGTTCCCGCAGCAGTACAACACGAACCACGGCGGCCGTGGCGTCTACTTCTGTGACCCGTCGGGTCACTACCTGGAAGCGATCACCCAACCGTACGGCGCGGATCTGAACTGACCGAAGTGGACGGTTGCCCGCCCGGCCCTCGTGCCGGGCGGGCAACCGCGCATCTCCTGAAGCTGTTCTGGCCGTGGCTGGTAGCGTCGGGGGAGCTCCGGGCGAAGGGACTGGTTCGCGATGACCGCCAAGCACCCCGAGGTTCCGCCTGACGGCGAACGCGATCACGGCTTGCTGATCAGCGAGGAGCGGCAGCGGGATCTGCTCTCCCAGCTCGTCGAGGTCGAGCACGAGATCCACCGGGTCACCCTCGACGCGGCCTGCGACACCCCGGCCAACCGCGCCGCCGTCGAAGCCCATCTCGCCGAATTCACCGAGCTGGCCCGGCGAGCCCGTCGTGCCGTTCGCAACGCGGTCACCGTCGAAGAGCGCATCGCCCACCTCGACTTCGACGTCGACGACCAGCCCGAGCGCTGACGTCCGTCTCGCCTTATTGACCTCTAGTTTTATAGAGATTGCATGCTCCGTTCGCCTTGCCGGCCAACGGTTGGAGACGCAGTGAACTTCGGATCTCGGTGGGGTCTTCGGTGAACGCCGGAGGCGCGGGCGCGCGGCGCTCCAGCGCCAAGGTGACGCTGTTCGCGGTGCTGTTGGGTGTTCTGGTCGTGACGATGTCGATCGCGGGAAGGGCGTCGCGGTGCCGCGCATCGGCGCCGACCTGAACGCGTCAACACGAAAGCCTTGGGGCTGGAACTACCCGGCCCCAAGGCTGCTGTGCCGCGGACTGTCGGCGCGAGGTGCTAGAACCCGTCGGAAACGATCAGCGATCTGAACGGGCTTTTTTCAATGGGACGTCATCGGCGAGAAGCCAGCACCACCGAACTGCTCAGCGGCATGGCCGCCAGCGTCGCCGAGCACGCTCCCGAGGGGTGGCGGCGCGCGTGGGTGAGCGTTCACCGGGACAAGGGCGGAGCCCGCAGCAGCGTCATGCAATACGAGCTGGCTGACGGTGACTTCCGTTCCGGGGGCGCGGATCTGTTCAAGGAAGCGGGAGCGATGTTCTTCGCGACCAAGCCGCGGCCGGATCACCTGACCGTTGAGCTGGCAGTCGAGCCTATGGGCGAGTTCGAGGCGATCACCAGCCAGACACTGATCCGGACGCAGTACCAGCCGGATCGTCTCCTTCTCGTGCTCAAGCCGGATGTCCTGCCCGCGGAGCCGGGGGACGAGCAGGAAGGGCCGGCGGATCCGACGTTCGCGGGTGATCCGGACGAGGTCGTCCGGCTGTTCCGGGAGTACTTCCGGCTGCGCGCGGAGATCTTCGGCGAGGAGGAGGAAGAGGAACTGCCTCCTCCGCTGGACGAAGCGACGCGCGCAGAGTTCATGGACAACCTGGACGTCGCGCTGCCACCCGATCTGGCCGCCCTGTACGGCGTGGCCGACGGCGACGACGGCGAGGACGTCAACATCTTCGACACGCACTCGTGGGTCGACCTGGAGTTCGTGGCCGATCACCCGCACCACCGGGACGACCAGGACTGGACCGACGATCCGCTGACGGGTGCGGTGTTCGAGGCGATGCCGCCGGGGAAGGTGCGCCGGTCGATGAGCCGCGACGCGTGGATCGTGATCGGGGTCAACGAGGAAGGGGACTTCCTCGCCGTCGACATGGACCCGGGCCCCGCGGGCCATCTGGGCCAGGTGATCATCATCGGCGGCGACTACGCCGGCGCTCCCGTCTACATCGCCGACTCGGTGACGACGCTGCTGCGCCGCCAGGTGGAGGCGCTCGAACGCGGCGACTACGACCTCGACGACGATCGCCTGTACGTCAACGCCGGTTCCCCGAACAAGTGGGAGTACCTGGAGTCGTTCTCATGGGATGCCAACGACCACGGAGGCTCCCTGGTCGGGATGTCGGCGGAGGTCCAACGCCTCACGGCCCGGAAAGCCGACGGGATCGACCTGGAGCCAGCGCGCCACGCGCCCCTCTTGCGGGACGCGGTGCTGCTGGGACAAGGTTCCCTCGACCTGAGTCCGCTCCGCGACGCGCCGCTGGAGACCCTGACCCTGGAACTGGGCTCGATCGACCCGACTCCGCTGGCCGGTCACCCGGCGCTGCGCAACCTGACGCTCCGCTCGCAGAGCCCGGTAGAAACCGGTTTGCTGCCAACACTTCCGCGACTCCAGAGCCTCGACCTGACGCGTGCCGACGTGACCGACATGGAGCCGGTCACGAGGCTGGAAGGGCTGCTGTTCCTCGCCCTGCGCTACGAGCAGTGGGTGCGGTTCTGGGAACTCGGCGGAACGTTGCCGTCGCTCGCGGCGGTCGCGCTGGGAGGAAACCCCTCACCGAGCCAGATCGACGAGTGGACGGCCCACTTCACGGGATCCCTCCCAGAAGGCCACGAAAAGCACACCGGCCGGTTCGACCTGCCCGGCTGAGGAACTTCGAGACCAAAGTGGACGCAGACTTTTAGGATCGCGGATATGACTTTCATCTTCGATGTGCACACCGGCCGAGCAAAGGGCAGGAAGCTTGCCTTCACCGTGGAAGCCCTGAACGAGGAGCACACGCGGTTCCCGCGCAACCCGGAGTTCGGGCTCCAGATCATCATGGACGCCTGGTATCGATCCAGCGACTCCGGCGCCGGTCCCGTCTCGGCCGAGACGGAGGCCGAGTTCAAAGAGCTCTTCGAGATCTACTTCGGCAGGAAGGTGGCCGTCGACAATCGCGGCTACTTGCTGGACGAAGACCTCAAGGAGAGGCGCGAACCACCGGTCAAAGCGAGGGACTTATACGGCGACGAGCTGAACCCGACGAGCGGAGGGTTCTACGAGAACGGGATCCGTTACTTCCAACGCGCACCCAAAGCCGCCGAATTCGCACAGCGAACTTCGGAAGTCGTCACGTCCTTCGAGCTGAGCGGCGAAGATTGGCCTTACGCCTCCTTCGATCTAGAGGTGAGCGATGAACGCTACCTGGAGCACATGACCAAGAAGACGTGGTTCAGAACGGCCTTCACCGGCCACCTTCCCGAACGACCGTGGTGACGGCGGCGAAAGCCGGACCGGCCTGCTCTTCGCCCCCGATGCCGTGCGTCCCTCCCAATGCGGCGTCGAGCCTGCGGGCCGGGAGGTGCTTCGCCTCCGAAGCACCTCCCGGCCACCCCAACAATGCTCCCAGCGATTTACCGGTTGATGGCGGCGCGCAGGGCTGCTGTGAGCCACGCGAACACTGGTGCCAGGCTCGGCGGAACGGGCCACCCGTTGATGATCGACAGGAGTTGCCAGTAGTGCTCCGTGCGCGGATCGCCGGCGACCTCCAGTCGTGCCAACATCCAGCGGCGCAGGTCGGCGTCGTCGGTGCGGCCGAAGACCTCGGCGTAGCACGCGGTCAGGCCGTCGACGATCGGCGCCGCCTCGGCGGAGTCCGGGGCGATACCGGTGCTGAGGGCCTTGCCGACGGTGTCGCGGACCGTTTCGGTGAGCTCGTGGTGCAAACCGGTGGTGTCGCCTTGGGCGCGCTCCGCTGCTTGGTGTTCGGCCATCCGGCGCACGGCGGCGCGGAAGTCCTGGTCCTGGGTGAGTTCGGCGAGCTCCACCCAGGCCTCAACCTGATCGGGTTCGGGGTCGTCCGGCAGGTCAGGCATGGCCGAGCGCATCAGGTCGACGAACTCGGGATTGGCGTTCAGGCCGCCGAAGGTGTCGTCGATGAAGTCGTTGATGAGGCGTCGCCGCTCCTCGTCGGAGAGTCTTGCGAGCTTGTGCATGAGATCCATTTCTTCGGAGGTGGAACCCAGCTTGGCCACTGCTCGCAGCACCGCGCGCCGAAGCCGGAGCGTGCGGATCTGCACCTCCAGGGCGTCGGCGTGCGCCGCCGCGACCTCGGGAACCGAGATCTCCCGATCCACCACCTGCCGGACGGTGGCGAGATCGAGTCCCAGCTCGCGCAGTGTCCGCACCAGATCCAGGCGCGCCAGCGCATTGAGGTCGTATAGCCGGTAGCCAGCAGGACTGCGGTCGGTCGGCGGCACGATCCCGGTGTCGGAGTAGAACCTGATGGCCTTCACCGTCAGCCCGGTCCGCCGGGCCAGATCACCGATCGTGTAGAGCATGTCGCCGTCCATGCACCCAACCTCGTACCTCCCCTTGCCGGAGGCTCAAGTCCATTTTCCAGCAGTGGTCGCTACCTGGCTGGATGCTGGGCGCAAGCGTGGATGCACCTACTCGGGCGCCGTCAGGCCTCATCTGGCGACGTACCTGAGCGATACCGGATCTCGTCGAACGGCCAGTGCGACGACAGCCAAGCGCTCACGGCATCGTGCAGCGGGACATCCAGTTCTCCGCGGTCCGCCCGCACCCACGAACGCACCTCCGTGACCTCCTGGTTCGAGTGCGACGGGTAGATGTACACGCACCCGATCACCCGGCCGCCGTTGTCGAGAACGGTGTAGGCGAAGCCCGCCCGCTTCGCGAAGTCATCGGCATGGCGCTTCAGGTCGCGAAGATTCTCCGCAAGGCTCATGCCGCCAGGCGGCGGCCACCCACGCTCCCGGAAGCCTGGAGTGGCGCGGATGTGCTCGATGCTCGACATCCACGCCTCGTGATCGGCTTCGTTGTGCTGCGGACCCAACGGCTCCAAGCGGAAGCCATCGCCGGAGAGGCCCTGAGGTACTGCGAAGTCGTCGGGAACGAATGCACGCACAGACATGCCGAGAGGCTATCGAGGCGGAGCGGAAATCGTGCTGAGGTGAACGGACCGTTCGTTCCGGTAGACGGGACGAACGGTCCGTTCACCTCGGCAACCGCAGCGCTGGACGTCGCGCCTAGAGCGGGCGTGGTGCGTCGAACTTCTGGCGGACCTCCTCGGCCACGCCGGGGTTTCCGGCGGCTTCGATCAGCTTGGCGAAGCGGTGGGCCGTCAGGGCGCGCACCGGGTTGTCCCCGTACAGGCCGATCCTGTCCAGGACCACGCCGACGTGGTCGCTGGTGGTCCTGTTCCCGTGCATGAGCTTCTGGTAGACCCCGTACAGAATCGCGCCGAACAGCGGCACCGTGACCCAGGCCGGCCATCCCAGCAGCAGGCCCAGCAGGAGCGGGACGCCGGCCGCCAGCGTCAGGCCGCCGTACAGGATCCGGTTTTCCTTGCTCATCGAACGGCCTCCTCAGGCACGTGGTCGAACACGTAGTCGGTCGAGTGCAGGCCCTGCGCCATGTCTATCAGCTGGGACAGCCGGACGAAGACATCGGCGCGTCCACTCGTGGTCCGGCTCCAATCGCGCGCGAGGACGTGCAACGAACCGAGCAGGTGGAGGTGCTGGCTCGCCGCATCCACCAGGATGCCGAGCAGCAGATCGTGCGGCGCGGTCCGGCCGGCGGCGTCGAACCAGTGGCAGACGCGCTGCACGACGAGGTCCGGGCGGGCGAGCATGGCCGCACGCCAGCAGAACGCCAGCTGGGAGCGGATCGTGTGATCTGCCGCGAGCGGCTGCGAACGCATGCTGGAGTCGGCCAGCCGCAGCGGATCCGCGATGGCGAGGAACAGGAAGTGATCGGCGGGCCACGGCTGCTGCTTCGCCAGGCCCGTCGTGAGCCTGTCGAGCAGCAGCCGCAGCAGTATCGGATCGCGCGAGGTCAGCTCGATGAGCGCCTGGTACGCAGTCGGGTTGCCAGTGCCGTCTTCGCGGCGGGCCCGGTGGTGCAGCCGGACCAGAGCTTGTTCCGGGTAGGTCGGTGCGATCACCTCGGCACACACGTCCACCAGGATCTGCCCGACGTCATAGGGGAGGTCGTTGCGCCGCGACCACTCGTACACCAGGCGCCGGAAGAAGTAACCGTGGCGCTCGTTCCTCAGGCCCGTCAGGAGAGCTAGCACCCCGTAGTCACGCAGTGGGTTCGACGCTCCGTTCTGTCTGGGAAAGACCCACCGGTCGATCAGCCACTTCACGTGGCCGGGCGAGTTGGTGCGCAGCGCCTGCTCCACGAACCGGTCCACCAGGTTCTCGCGGTCCCGTCTGGTGAACTGCTCGATGCGGATGATGTCGTCCACCCACCGGCAGAACGGCTCCCGGAGATCCGGGTAGTTGTCCCAGAAGTGCTCGCGCAACGCCCGGTCGTAGCTGCGCAGGCTGAACTCGATCCGGTTGTTCGGCGCGACGTCGATGCTCAGGTCGCCGAGCTGGGTGCGATAGCCCTCCTGCTCCATCCGGGGCTGCTCGCGCCCGTCGAGGCTCAACGCGCTCACCAGGCGGTGGGAGGCGAAGAACACCGCGTCGCTCGACGCTCCACGGCACATCGCAGCGGCGAGCAGCACCGTGCGTTGCCGCCCGCCGTGCACCTTGCTGAGCTGCTGCGCCACCTCGTTGCTGCGGTCGATCCGGGCGGAAACCGCTTCGCTGAGCCATGTCGAGACGTCGCCGCCGCGGTTCGTGTCCCGGGCGAGCGTGACCATGTGCGCGAGGTTGGCGATCTCCGACATCGGTGCGGACAGGCTGCGTGCGAGTTCTTCCGAGGCCAGTTGCTGGTCGGAGGGGAAGATCGACTCCTGTTCCAGGTGCCATCGCAGCACCGAGGCACCGCGCGGCCGGTCGATCCTGGCCTCGAACTGCGCCAGGTCCGAATCCAGTTGGTGCTTGCGGGAATCGGGCACGACGACGGCGATATAGCCGTTGCACTGTTGGAGGATCGTGCGGAACGAGAGGAGATCTCGTTGCCGGGCATGGAACACGTCCTCGCCGGTTTCCGAGAGGTCGAGTACGAACAGGTGGCCCGGCTGGACCTTCAACTTGTCCAGGCCCGGGTTCTGCGTGCGCGCCTCGTCGTCGAGCACGGTGAAGGGGGTGTGGTCGTCGGCGAGCTCGTTCAGGAGCATCTTCGCCGCCGTGCGCCGACCGCTTCCCGGCGGCCCGGTGAGCACGACGGTGCGGGATTTCCGCAACATGTCCCGCGCAGCACCGAAGTTCTGCGGCGGCTCGAACCGGCTCTTGAGCCAACGCAGGTCGCCCTTCAGCGTCAACCGCGGCCCGCGAGCCTGCTGCTGGACGCTCTCGTGGATCGTGTAGTAGACGGGGTTGACGTTCAGGTCGCCGGAACCAGTGTGGATCTGGCTGTCCTGCGTTTCGTGGAATTCGTTGCTGGTTTCGGTCACCGGTCTTCACCTCGGTCCCGCTTCGAGCCGAAATTCTGGCGGATTCGGCCGGAATTCTTGTGGTGGGCCCCGTCGCCGAAGGAGACGTGCAGGTCGCCAGTGCCGGTGTGGATCTGGCTGTCCCGTGTGTCGTGGAACGTCGTGCTGGTGATCGACCCGCCGCTCACGTTGCCGGCCTGGATGAGGTTTCCGACCTGGCCGTTGTTGGAGTTGTGCACGCCGCTGCTCGAAGGCGCTTTCGCCCACCGGTCCGCGAGATCCGGCACCAGGTCGAGGAGCTCGGCGGCGATCCGATCGAGGTCGTCCCCGGCGCTTCCGGTGTCGTAGGTGAGGGACTGGAGGTCGGCGAGCGATGTCAGAGCACGTGGCAGGTCGGCGGCCACCAGCCGAGGCATTTTCCGTCCACATAGGACCGGAATGATCCGGGCGCCGCTGCGCTTGGCGTTCAGGATTTCCTTGCGGGTCCAGTCGTCCTTGTTCTCAAGTGCGGGATTTCCGTCCCGATCACGAGCATCGAGCCACTTCGGCCCGATCAGCGCAAGCAGCACGCGTGCGCTGGAGGACGCCGTCGACAGCTCGGTGCGGAAGTTCTCGCCGGGGCGGATGGACTTGCTGGCGCGGAACACCCGCTCGCGGCCGAACCGCCCCGACAGGTACTGCTCGATCGCGACCGCGGCATGTTCGCAATCCCCGGTGCGGTAGTTGATGAAGATTTCAGGCATAGGAGTACCTCACTTCTGTGGAAATGGCGGATTCTCAGGCGGTCTGGTTGTGCAGCGCGGCGACCAGCCGGGGTTGGAGCTCACGAACCGAGGGCGCGGTGTGGAACCGCGAGAGCACGCGGGCCACGCGCCGGAGATCGGTGCCGATGGTGGCGGAACTGACGGTGTCGACCATCCCGAGGACCTGCCCGAGCAAGGCGCAGGCGTGGTCGACGTCGCCCGCCGTGGCGTGCGCGAGGGCGCGGCGGACGCCGTAGCGCGCTTGGGAACGAAGGGCGTGCGGCGGAACTCGTTCGACTTCCCGGTCGAGGATCAGCACCGCATCCCGTGGACGCCCCAGGTCGTGAAGACACCACCCCGAGACCATCGCGACGGGATCGGTCAGGTTCGACGTGCCGAGTACCGGTCCGGCTTCGGGTTGGGCCGCGCTGAGCAGGTCGCGAGCTCGGTCGAGGCTCCGCATACAGGCGTCGTAGTCGCCGGCCAGCGCGTGGCCCTGTGCCTCGCGCTGCGCGGCGAGTCCGCGAATTCGGGCCGACGTCGCGGTCCGCTGGGCTTGCTGAGCGAGGCCGATCGTCTCCCGTGCGTCTTCTTGGTACAGCGTGACCAGTGCCCGGCGGACCAGGGAGTATGCGGCCAGCGACCGGTCCTGTCCCGCGTCCGCGAGCTCCACGGCGCGGTCGGTCCACCACAGGGCGGCCGCGTTGTCACCCGACTCCTGAGCCATCCAGCCTGCGAACTCGGCGTACCGCGCGCCGAGCACCAGAAGTTCCGCACTCGCTGCGGGTTTGGCGCGAGTGGCGAGTTCGCGGAGGGTGTGGGTTTGCGCGATGAGCGCGGGCAGCACCACCGATGGGCTCGCCGTTTGCCCCAGCCTGCGGAACTGGTCGAACATGGTGCGGAACGTCGAGACCGTGCCGGCCTCGGCGATCGCGTGACCGCCGCCCATCCCGAAGGCGAGCACCGAGGCCGCGCCCGCCGCCAGCACCTGCCGCCGGTCCATCGGCCGGAACCAGCTCTTCCCGCCTGAATCGAGACTCATCAACCACACCTCACCGTCGCCGTTCACCTCGGGCAGCGGCGCTTCGGAAGACCGCGCGGGAACCAGGCCCGCGAGTTCTCCACCGGCTTCGAGGATCGAATCGCAACGCCGGGCGAAATCCGGTGTCGGCCGTTTCCCGCCGGTTTCGATCTTGCTGACGTAGCCCTTGCTGTAATGCAGCAGCGCGGCCATTCGAGTGAGCGAAAGACCGGCCGCGGTGCGCAGTCTTCGAAGCTCTGCCCCGAACAGTGTGGGCTGTTCAGTCACATCGTCCTCCGGGTTTCCCGTTGCCCGGTTCAGCGGGCGACGGGAAACGGCTGTTGGTCCCGACCGGTTTTCGCGCACGGTGAAACGTGCAGGTCCGGCGACTGGGAGGCCGGACCAACGGCAGACCTTAGGAGAAGAGATGATCAAGGACGAGCTCGTCCGAGAATCGATACCCGAACAGCGCAATGCGTCCCTGGCGAGGTCGCTCGGACGGGTGATGCTCGCATTCGTGTTCACCGCCGCGCTGCTGTGGGCGGCGATCGTGCTCGCCGGCATCGCCCTTTCCGGTGTTGAGCTGTTCGCCTTGGTGCTGGTGCTCTCCGCCGCATTCATCGCAGTCCTCGACGCCTGGAGGGAAATCCGGTCGCACGCGGCTGCGCGCCGCTCGCCCGAGGATTGTGGCGGAGATCTGGATTCCCGAGTCGGGAAATAGAGCTGTTTCCCGTTTCCCGTTGGAGAAGGCAACGGGAAACGGTGCTTCAGCGGATCATTCCGGAAGTGCGCGCGTCATCCCGCTCCTCGGTGCAGGACGTCGGTAAGGCTAGGGCACGTGCGTGTTTTGGGCTGCTATAGAGCCTGTTTTGGATGTGGTGACGTGCGGATGTGGTAGCGCGGGCGTTTTGTCTTTGAAGCGGCGCAGCCGCTTAGCCCACCCACGCAACCGGCACCGCCGCGGGTTCACGGTGCCCACCCCTCCGGGGTTCTCCCAGCGAGGACAGCCCCGACGTGGTGAATTGGCATTCACGATGTCGGGGATCCCACAGCGAGAAGACCGCGGTGACTCCCGCAGGGGGGCCGCCACCCGCACCGCCACGCAGATTGAGTTTGGAAACAGCCTCTATAGCGACGCAAAGCACTCACGAGCCTCCAGCTGCGATGGGATCAGCTGGTGGTGGTGAGGCGGAACTCCAGGAGGCAGCGCTGATCGGTCAGGTCGGTCACGGTGTCGAGGGCCAGTCCGTGGGCCGAGGCGAGGGTTTGGAACTCGTCTATCCGGCGTTCGCGGCCGCCGAAGATCACGAGCATGGCCAGGTCGAACTCGGTTTCGGCGCGTCGCCCGCCTACCGGTTCGATCACCAGAACGCGGCCATCCGGGTGGGTGGCTTCAACGCAACGGTCGAGAATCCGGTGCGCGTGCTCGTCATCCCAGTCGTGCAGGATGTCGCACAACAGATAGGCATCCGCCCCTTCTGGAAGAGGGTCGAAGAAGCTACGCGCGGTCATTCGGGTCCGGTCCTCGACATGGTGTGCGCTGAAGGTGCGGCCGGCCTCGGTCGCGGTGGGTTCGAGATCGACCAGCTGGCCGCGGATCCGCGGATGGGCCGCCAGAATCGCGGCGAGAAGAGTGCCGTGACCGCCGCCGACGTCGACGATGGTGGCGAAGCGGGCCCAGTCGTAGCCTGCGACGATCTGCGGGACCTGTTCGCGGAATCGATGTGTCATTTGCTGGTCGAACGACTCGCGCAGGTGAGGATCTTGGGTGAGGTCGGCCCAGAAATCCTGCCCGTAGCGGCGTGAGTAGGCGGCGCGGCCGGTGGTGATGCTGTGCAGGAGTTCGACGAACGCCAGCTCGGCGCGGCCGCCGGCCATGCCCAGGTGCAGGAAGTTGGTCAGGCCGTTGTCAGCGTCGCTGCAGAGGGTCGCTCCGTAGTCGGTGGTCCGGTAGCCGGTGGCCGAATGCTCGATGATCCCGAGGCTCGCAAGGTGGCCCAGCAGCAGTTCGAGCGCCACCGGTGACACATTGAGCTCGTTTGCGACTTGCTCAACGGCGGCGCCGTTACCACGCAGTCGGTCCGGCAGGCCCAGGGTTACCGCGACACGCAGCGCCATCGGTGTGGCCAAGCCAGCCAGGTTTCGGATCGCGGCGATGTTGTTCTCGTTCACGTAGTTCGACGGTGGCATGCCCGTCAACCGAATATCTGCGGAACAGGGCGGTTCGCCCCGGCCCGCAAGCCGGCTCCTCGATTACTCGGGCGGGCGCCGGGCGGCCAGTTGCAGGATTCGGTCGGCCGCTGCCGCGTCGGTGATGAGGGTGGTGACGATGCCCGAGCGGAGGACCGCGTCGATCGCTTCCGCCTTCGGTTCGGTGTAGCCGAGGGCGATCACCTCCGGGACCCTGCGCAGCTGTTCATGGGTGATCGCCAGGACGTGGTGGGCCAGGCCTGTCGACAGGGCGTTGCCGTTCTCGTCGAACAGGCGGGCCGCGATCTCCGCCGTTGCTCCTCGCCGGCCGATCGAGTCACGTTCGCTCGGCGTCAGCGCGTCGTACACCGTCGATTCGCCCGGTTGCCAGGCGCCGATGCTCACCACCGCCTTGGTCAGGTGCTGGAACTGGTCGAAGGTTTCCGCGATGCCCGGCTGCTTGCGCAGGATGTCGGTGGTCCGCCGATCCGGTAGCACCAGCGGGCCGTAGATCGGGTAGGCGTCGCCGCCGCCGGCCGCCGCGACCCGGCCCACCGTCTCCACGGATCGGTCGCGCATGTCCATGCCCGCCTGCACTCCGCACAGTTGCACGATCGGGCACTTCGGGAGCGATCCGACGGCCTCGGCCATGGCGTTCACCGAACGCGCCCAGGCCAGGCCGATCACGTCGTCCGGGGTCGCGAGCTCGGTCAGCAGCTGCGCCGCCAGCGAGCCGATCCGGCGGCGCAGCTCCGGCCGGTCGGCCTTCGACTCCGCTCGATTGAGCACCAGGACCCGACGGAGCCCGTAGGCGGCGCGGACCTCGTCCGACATCGGCAGGTCCACCGGCACCGGCAGGTCGAACTCGATCCGGATCAGGCCGGTTTCCTGCGCTGCGGTCAGGATGCGAGCCACCTTGAAGCGGCTGATCTCGAACTCCTCGGCGATCTCCAGCTTGGATCGGCCTTGGACGTAGAACCGGTGCGCGATTGACGCTGCGGTGATCGTGTCGGTCGTCCGAACCCTTTTGGTGCTCACATGAGCACGATAGCTCGAAATCTGGCCGAAAGGTTGACGTAACTCGGCATGAAGTCCTTGAATGCTCCGCGTATTGCGGGACGCCCGCAGTGAGATGCGCTCATATGAGCAGACCGGAATGGAGTGTCATGCGCGCCGCGATCATCGATCAGCCCGGTTCGATCAGGGTTGGCGACGTGCCGGATCCGAAACCGGGCGACGGGCAGCTGGTCATCAAGGTCGGTGCGTGCGGGATCTGCGGCACGGACCTGCACATCGCCGACGGCCACTTCCCGCCCACGCCTTACCCGATCGTGCCGGGGCACGAGTTCGCCGGCGAGGTCGTCGAGATCGGCGCGGACGTGCCGGGGGACTGGAAGGCCGGCGACCGGGTCGCGGTGGATCCCTCGCTGTTCTGCGGGTACTGCACGCCCTGCCGCTCCGGCCACGGCAACCTGTGCGCGAACTGGAACGCCACCGGCGACACCGTCGACGGCGCGTTCGCCGAGTTCGTCGCCGTCCCGGCGGCCACCTGCTACCGGATGCCGGACGAGATGACCTGGCAGCAGGGCGCGCTGGTCGAGCCGGTGTCGTGCGCGGTGCACGGCGTCCGGCAGATCGGCGTCGAAGCAGGCGAGCGGTTCCTCGTGGTGGGCGCGGGCACGATGGGGCTGCTGATGCAGCAGCTGCTCCAGCGCGGCGGCGCGCACGTCACGGTGGTCGACCGCAACGAGGCGCGGCTGAGCCGGGCCACCCAGCTCGGCGCGGTCGCGGTGAGCACCGATGTCGCCGAGCTCGACGAGCGGTTCGACGCCGCGGTCGACTGCACCGGCGCCGCTCCCGCGATCGAGGCGGCCTTCGACTCGCTGCGCCGCGGCGGCCGGTTGCTGGTGTTCGGCGTCGCCCCGGAAGAAGCTCGCGTGTCGCTTTCGCCGTTCCGGATCTACAACGACGAGATCAAGATCGTCGGCTCCATGGCGGTGCTGAACAGCTTCGGCGCCGCGCTGAACCTGGTGGCCTCCGGCGCGATCGACACCGCGGCGCTGCTCACCGACACCCTGCCGCTGGAGGAATTCCCCGCGGCGCTCGACCTGATGCGCAGCGGTGCCGGGCTGAAGGTCCAGGTGCTGCCGGGAGGCGTTGATGCATAGCCGAATAAAGAAGCTCGCGCTGCTCGCGTGCGCCGCGCTGCTCACGCTCACCGGCTGCGCCGGAGCCGGCGCGCTGGGCTCCGGCGGGCGGACGCTGGTCGTCGCGATCGTGTCGAACCCGCAGATGGAAGACGCGATCGCGCTGTCGGACCAGTTCGAGCGGGACAACCCCGGCATCAAGCTGAAGTTCGTGCAGCTGCCCGAGAACCAGGCGCGCGCCAAGATCACCGCGTCCACCGCCACCGAGGGCGGCGAGTTCGACGTGGTGATGATCAGCAACTACGAGACCCCGCAGTGGGCGGCCAACGGCTGGCTGGAGAACCTGCAGCCCTACATCGAGAACAGCGAGGGCTACGACCCGGACGACTTCATCCCGAGCATCCGGGACTCGCTGTCCCACCAGGGATCGATGTACGCGGTGCCGTTCTACGGCGAGTCGTCCTTCCTCGCCTACCGAAAGGACCTGTTCGAGCAGGCCGGGCTGACCATGCCGGAACGCCCGACCTGGCAGCAGATCGCCGACTTCGCGGCGAAGCTCGACAACAAGGCCGCGGGCGTGTCCGGCATCTGCCTGCGCGGCAAGCCGGGCTGGGGCGAGAGCCTGGCGCCGTTCAGCACCGTCGCGAACACCTTCGGTGCCCGCTGGTTCGACGAGAACTGGAACGCGCAGCTGACCTCGCCGGAGTTCCGGTCCGCCGCCGAGTTCTACGTGAACCTGGTGCGGCAGCACGGCGAGGTCGGCGCGTCCAGCGCGGGCTTCTCCGAATGCGGCACGCGCTACGGGCAGGGGCAGGCGGCGATGTGGTACGACGCCACGGTCATGGCCGGCACCAACGAGGACCCGGAGAGCAGCGAGGTCGTCGGCAAGTCCGGCTACGTCGCGGCCCCGGTCGAGCGCACCGGCAGCAGCGGCTGGCTCTACACCTGGTCGCTGGCCATGCCGAAGGTCGCCGAGGACAAGGACGCCGCCTGGCGGTTCATGCGCTGGATGACCGACAAGGAGTTCGTGCGCAACGTCGGCAACACCTTCGGCTGGAACCGGGTTCCGCCCGGCTGCCGCCTGTCGACGTACCAGATCCCCGAGTACCAGCAGGCCGCCCAGGCCTACGCACCGGCCACTTTGGACGGAATCGACCGCGCCCAGCAGAGCAACGCCATGCTGCGGCCGGTGCCGTACCCGGGAATCCAGTTCGTCGGCATCCCGGAGTTCCAGGACCTCGGCACGCGCGTCAGCCAGCAGCTCTCCGCCGCCATCGCGGGGCAGATCACGGTCGACGAGGCGCTCCAGCAGTCGCAGGAGTACGCCGAGTCGGTCGGCGCGGCATACCGGGAGACCCGATGACCCAGACCGCCACGACACCCGTCACGATTCCCGACCAGGTGCGCAAGCCGGTCGGCAAGTGGTCCGGCACCGCATGGCTGCGCCGGGCCCCGCTGCTGCCCGCGCTGCTGTTCACGATCCTGGTCACGCAGATCCCGTTCGTGCTGACCGTGTTCTACTCGTTCCAGTCCTGGAACCTGGTGCGGCCGGGCTCCCGGCACTTCGTCGGGCTGCGCAACTACGTCGACGTGTTCGCCGACAGCCAGTTCCGCGGCGCGATGCTGAACACCGTGCTGCTGACCGTGGTCTGCGTGCTGGTGGCGATGCTGCTCGGACTCGGGCTGGCGTTGCTGCTGGACCGGCAGTTCGTCGGTCGCGGCGTGGTCCGCACGCTGCTCATCACGCCGTTCCTGATCCTCCCGGCGGCCGGTGCGCTGCTGTGGAAGACGACGATGTTCGACCCGAGCTACGGCCTGCTGAACTTCGTCTTCGGCGGCGACACCGACTGGCTGTCGGAGTTCCCGCTGACCTCGGTCATGGCGCAGATCGTCTGGCAGTGGACGCCGTTCATGATGCTGCTGATCCTCGCGGGCCTGCAGGGGCAGTCCAAGGAAGTGCTCGAAGCCGCGGCGGTCGACGGCGCGGGCCGGTGGCGCATCTTCGCGTCGATCACCCTGCCGCAGCTGACCCGCTACCTGCAGCTGGCGATCCTGCTCGGCGCGATCTACATCGTGAACAGCTTCGACGCGATCTTCCTGATGACGCAGGGCGGCCCGGGCACCGCCAGCACGAACCTGCCCTACTACATCTACCAGCGCGCCTTCGAAGGCTTCGACATCGGGCAGTCCTCGGCGATGGGCGTCATCGTCGTCGTGCTGACACTGATCGTGGCGACGTTCGCGCTGCGCTTGATGTTCCGGACCTTCGGCGTGAGCGAGGTGCGATGATGCGTGCCGGAAATCCGGCCGGCCGGTGGGCGCTGACCGCGTTCACCTGGCTGGTCGCCATCCTGTTCGTCTTCCCGCTGCTGTGGATGGTGCTCACGGCGTTCAAGCAGGAGGCCGACGCCTACACCGACCCGCCGCGGCTGGTGTTCACCCCGACGCTGGACCAGTTCGCCGGTGTCCTGGAACGCGGTTTCCTGCCGTACCTGGGCAACTCCGCGTTCGTCACGGTCATGTCGACGCTGCTGGTGCTCCTGATGGCGGTCCCGGCGGCCTACGCGCTGTCGATCGCCGCAGTACCGGGCACCCGGGACGCGCTCGGGTTCTTCCTGTCCACCAAGATGCTGCCGGTCGTCGCGGCGATCATCCCGATGTACGTGATCTCGCAGAACCTGAAGCTGCTGGACAACGTCTGGGCGCTGGTCATCCTCTACACGGCGATGAACCTGCCGCTGGCGATCTGGATGATGCGCTCGTTCTTCCTGGAAGTGCCGAAGGAGATGGTGGAGGCGGGCCGGGTGGACGGCGCGAAGCTGCCGACACTGCTGTTCAAGGTGATCCTGCCGGTGGTCGCACCTGGCATCGCGGCCACGGCGCTGATCTGCGTGATCTTCTCCTGGACGGAGTTCTTCTACGCGGTGAACCTGACGGCGGCGCAGGCGGGCACGGTGCCGGTGTTCCTGGTCGGCTTCATCACCAGCGAGGGCCTGTACTGGGCGCAGCTGTCGGCGGCGGCCCTGCTGGCGTCGCTACCGGTGATGATCATCGGCTGGATAGCCCAGAACCACCTGGTCCGAGGCCTGTCCATGGGCGCAGTGAAGTAAGCACCCCAGATCCCTCCCCCTGCCGCGCAACCCCCTCGCGGCAGGGGGAGTTCTCTTTGCGGGGCGGCGTCGGATTGCCGGCCATTCCGGAGTCCGGAATTACTTCCCAGGGAAGTGAGTTCCGGGCTCCGGTTCGTTGCAGTGGCCGTCGACGCTGGGGCACCGCACATCTTGCGGAATTGCCTCGTCAAACACACCCGACAGGGTTGAGTGGGAAGAAAGCGAAGGCGATCACGTCACTTGTCATGGCAGATCTCCGGCGGATGGTGGGAAGGTTGGGCTTCCTAGCTTCGTGCGGGTGCATGTGGAGGTGGGGTGCACGTGTCGTCGTGGGAGAAGAGGCGGGCCCGTCGCGATGCGATCTCGGCCGCGGAGAACCTGCTGACCGGGAGCGTCGCAGGTCCCGTGGTCCAGGCGGGCAGCGTGAGCGGCGGGATTCACTTCCACCAGTTCGCCTCCGCCGAACCTGTGATTCCACGCCAGTTGCCGACGCCGCCCGCGTACTTCACCAACCGGGACAGCGAGCTCACGGCATTGGAGCAGACGTACACGTCGAGCCGTGATCGCGGCGGTCTCGCCGTGCTGTCCGGGCTGGGCGGGGTGGGCAAGACCGCGGTGGCCCTCCGGTGGATGTACTCGGCTCAGGAACGCTTCGCCGATGGTCAGTTCTACGCGGATCTGGCCGCCGGGGACGGCGGGGAGCCCGCTGCGCCGGGAGCGGTACTGGGTGGTTGGCTTCGGGCGCTCGGCGTCCCGGCGGAGGCCGTGCCGGCCGACCTCGAACAGCGGGCGGCCTGGTGGCGATCCTTGGTCGCGGACAAAGCGATAGGAATTCTGCTGGACAACGCATGGACCGCTGCGCAGGTTCGCACCGTGCTGCCCGCGTCACCGCGAAGCATGGTGCTGGTCACGGCTCGTCGGCAGTTGGCTTCCCTGCGGATGGACGGCGCGCAGCTGGTGTTCGTGCCCCCGCTCAGCACCGGGGACGGGGTTCGGCTGCTGGACAGGACCATCGGCGACGACAGGGTGCGGTCCGCTGAGACCGAGGCCGGCCGGCTGGTCGATCTGTGCGGCGGTCTGCCGATCGCGCTCTCCGTCATGGGGGCGCGAATGGCTTCCCGGCCACGTTACGGCGTGGCGCAGGCAGTGGCCGAGCTGCAGCACGAACGCGGTCGGTTGCGGATTCTCTCGCGGGAAGAGGAGGTCTCGGTGAGCTCGGTGTTCGACTTGTCCTACAACGGATTGCCCGCGGAAGCACGTCGCACATACCGGACCTTGGGCATGCATCCTGGTCGGGAGATGAGCATCGAGACGGTGCTCGCGGCGACGGATCTTCCGCCGGCGGTGCTCGACGAGCACCTCGATGCTCTGCTGGAGGCCCACCTGCTCGAAGAGGTGAACGTGGGCCGTTACCGCCTGCACGACCTGCTCCGGTTGCACGCTGGAGAACGCGCCCGTGAGGAGGACTCCTCCGAGGACAGGTCGACTGCGCTGCTTCGCATCATCGAGAGCTACATCCGCAGCGCGGAAGGCGCATGCCGGCTCCTCACCCCGCACCTGCGAGGAGCCGAATACTCCTTCACCCATCCGGAAGTCGCTGGGAAGGTGTTCGAGGAACGTGCCGCCGCGCTGGCCTGGTTGGAGGCCGAGTGCGCCAACATGATCAGCTGCATCCGGACGGCTGTCGACCGCCGGTGGTGGGCTGCGGCGTGGTACCTGGCATACGTCATGTGGCCGCTCTTCCGCTATGCGGGCCACCACCAGGAGCGATTGGTCGTCGATGAGCTCGCCGTGCGGTCGGCGAAGGAGCTGGGCGACTTGAAGTGGGAGGGCCGGGCGACACGGAGGCTCGCGTTGCTGCACAACTTGAGAGGGCAGCGCGCGGAGGCCGATGAACTGCTTCATCGATGCTTCGAGGTGTTCAGCGAGCTCGGTGACGAGTACGGGGTGGCGAACACGAGGGATGCTCAGTCGGTGATCGCACTCGCCGCTGGAGATCACCAGCGGGCCGTGAGCTTCGCCGAGCAGGCTCACGCGGGCTTCGCCGCGTTGGGCAGGGAACGCAAGGCGATCCTGTCGTTGCTCGTCGTCGGCCAGGCTAAGGTCGCTTCAGCTGCTACCGGTGAGGGGATCGCGCTGTTACGCGAGGCGCAGCGCGAACTCGCGACATCTCGTGAATCCGACCCGTACAACGCCGCTCGCGCGGAGCTCGTCCTAGGCGAAGCGCTGGTCCGGGCCGGTGACACCGCTGAGGCTGAAACCTGGCTGGCGGCCGGGGAAACGGCGATGCAAACCATCGGCTCCGTCGAGGGGAAGGCGTTCGCCCATCAGGTGTGGGCCGACTTCCACTGGTCCGGAGGCGATGCCGCAGCGGCAGAGGAGCACTTGGCGGCGGCAATCCGTCACTTCGACCACCAAGGCGATGCCGCCGCCGATGTGCTGCGCCGACGCCTCACGGACTGGCGGGCGCAGGCTGAGTCCGGTCCCACCGGGAGAGCTTGACCCGCACCGGATTCCGCGACCGCAAGTTCGCCAGGTCGGCTTCGCCGAGGAGCACCCCGGACGGGAACCGGTGCCCGATGCGCCAGCCGGCGTAGACGACGGCGTCGGACAATGCCTCGACCGGATTGCCGGTCGCCAACCAGCTGTGCAGGAACGAAGCGAAGAGCGAATCCCCGGCGCTCGAGGTGTTGCACACCCCGAGCGGAGCCACCGCGTCGGCTTGGACCAGGCGCCCATCTCGTAACCCGAGCAGACAGCCGCGGCCACCTCTGCTCACCGCTGTCAGCAGGCAACCCGGGTAGCGTCGGAACACCTGCGCTATCCATTCCTCGGCCGGGCACGGCAACCGCTCGTGGCTGCAGAACACGATGTCGGCCACTTCGAGCCACGGCCCGTAGCGGTCATCGTCGATGTCGGCGATCACGTTGACGTCGACGGCGATCGGCACACCTTGCAGCACCGCGGCAGGAAGCAGGGGTCGGGTGAAGTCGGTACTGGTCAGGACCGCGAGGTCGGCACCCCGCACGGCGTCCTGGAACGTCTCGACGGGGTACTGGACCGCAGCGATGCTCGTCATGTGGGAGTAGACGACCCGGTCGCCGCTGGGAGCGACCAACACCACCGCCAGCGCGGACGAAGCGCCCTCGACGACCTCCGGTCCGTTGAGGTTCCTGTCGTCCAGCTCTCGGCGGATCAGCGCTCCGGTCCGGTCTCCGCCCACCACGGTGCACAGCGAGACGTCGTCGCCGAGCCCGGAGAGGATCGTCGCGATGTGCCCGCCCGCGCCGCCGACACCGGACTCCAGCCAGCGCGGGTACCAAGGCCCTTCCCTCGTGATGCGCGTCGGATCCTGCACGCCGACGTTGATCGCGAGACTGGCGACCCCGGCGACTACGATCTTGTTGACCATGATTCCTCCGCTTGTCGCTCGTCGGCTGGGAACGTGGCCGACGAACCCAACATTGGCGGGGCGGACTTGACGATCCGGTTTCGGTGAACTGGCCGATCCGGTCGAATCGGCAGCTGGGCAGGCCGTCGCCCGTTCCGTCGGGCATGCGATGACTTCGCGCCGGCATTGGAATGTTCCGCGCGATCTCGGGCCGTTGCCAGTTCGCTTGCAGAACGCTTGTGCTGGCGATGGCCGACCGCGGCGAGGAACCGTAATGGAGTAGGTACTTACGGCGATCGGATGCTGTGGCCGAGTACGAGATCACGCACACTCGATGCACAGGGGGAGGGCGACCAGCGAAAGGGGCGCTGGTGGACTTCAAGATCTTCGGCCAAGTGCGGCTGCGGTTGGCCGGAACGTGGCAGGACGACTGGCAGGCGACGAAGATCCGCGGTCTGCTGGGAGTTCTTCTGACCAGGCCGGGGAAGACGATCCCGATCAGCCTCGTGGTCGACTGGTTGTGGGGCAGGGAAGCGGACCCGGCCCGGCACGCCAAGACGCTTCAAACGTACGTGACCCGGCTCCGCGGGGTCTTGAACACGATGGAGTCGTCCGCAACCGTGAAGAACGTGAACGCGGGCTACCGGTTGAACATCGACCGCGAACGCGTTGACTACCACTACGTGCGCGACCTCCTCGTGGATGCCCAGCGCGCGGCTCGCCACGGCGATCACGAGTTGGTCTGCGAGCTGCTTCCAGAAGCTCTCGAACTTTCGGCGGAACCGCCGCTCGTCGATCTCGACACAGATCTGGCCGACGCCTTTCGGCGGCAGGCGTTGGCGACGCTGGTCATGCCCGCCCACTACACGTTGATGGAAAGCCAGTTGGCGCTCGGCAACCCGGAGCAAGTGCTGGCGACGACGGAAGAACTGCAACCGGAGCACGAGCTCAACGTCACCCTCGCCAAGAAGCGGATTCAGGCCTTGCGGGCAGCGGATCGCGACTACGAGGCGACCGAGTACTTCTTCCACCAGCGGAGGCTTCTGCAATCGCACGATCTGCTCGAAGAAGCCGACGAACTCCGCACCTTCTTCGAGCAGATGCGGTTGCCGATCCCGTCGCCCCGGCGAGGGGGCGAGGACATCGCGCGGCAGTCCAGCGGCCCGCCTAGGAAGCTGCCTCGGGATCTACGTGATTTCGGTGGACGGGCAGATCTCGTCGATGTGCTAGACGAGTACACCGAGAATGGCACCTGTGCAGGGCTGCTCGTGCTGGTGGGTACTGCCGGGATCGGCAAGACCGCGCTGAGCGTGCATTGGGCGCACCACGCCCGTCAGCAGTTCGCAGGGGGCGACTTCTACCTTGACATGAACGGCTTTTCGCTCCATCCCCCGTTGAGCAGCGCGGATCTGGTGCGCGCGTTGCTGTCCTCGTTCGGCGTGTCCGCAGACCTCTTGGGCGACATTCGCGACCAGTGGGCGCAGTTGTCCACGTTCATGAGTGACCGCCACATGCTGTTGTTGCTCGACAACGTCGCTGATGTGGGCCAGATCGAGCCGTTGCTGGATGTTGCTCACGAGGCCGTCATCCTCGTCACGAGCAGGCATCACCTAGATCGGTTGCTGCTGCACCACGGTGCTCAGGAGATCCATGTTCCGCTGTTGGACGAGGCGACGGGAACGCGTTGGTTGCGCGAAACCATTGGTGTTCGCTGCGACCGGGAACCCGATGCGGTCCAAGAGCTGGTCGGACTCTGTTCCGGAATTCCCCTGGCGCTGCGCATCGTCGGTCACTACGCCCGGGAACGCCGCGAGGTCTCCCTCTCGGACATCGCCGGATTTCTTCGTGAAGAGCACCGGATCCTCAAGGTCGGGGACAGCCCCAACGGTGACCACACGAGTGTGCGAGCAAGCTTTGCGCTGTCCTACCGGACGCTTCCCGGGCTCGCGAGGCGGATGTTCCGCTTGCTCGGCCTGCATCCCGTTGCGCAGACAGGTTTGGAGACCGCGGCTGCATTGACCGGCTCGACACCGCAACAGGCTCGCGAAGACTTGGACGTCTTGGTGAACTCGCACTTGATCGAGCAGAAGGCCGAGCACTACGAGCTGCACGACCTGATTCACGAGTTCGCGGCCGAGCGGGCCGAGGAGGACGAGGATCCCGTCGACCGCGCGGAAGCGCTGGTCCGAATGCTGGACTGGTACCTCCACGCGGCAGGAAATGCGGAGGCGAAGCTCTTCCCGTACCGCCCGGGTGTGCCGATGCTTCCCATCGACGACCAGGTCACGCCGAAGGAGTTCGAAGACGACCAGGACGCGATGCGGTGGTTCTTGCAGGAACGACGTGCCTTGCTGGCCATGGTTCGGGTTGCCGCGGATCACGGCCAGGACCAGTACACCTGGCGATTGGCGAACACCATAAACGAGCCGCTGAAGCGCCTCGGTCGGTATCAGGAAGCCCTCGATTCCCTGGGCCTGGCTCTCGCCGCCACGCGTGCGCTCGGAGAGCGAGAAGGGGAATGCATTTGTTTGAACAATATTGGATACATCTGCCTGAGTATCCGCGAGTTCAACCGGGCCTACGACCACTTCTCGGAGTCCTATCGCATATGCCGGTCTCTCGGGATCGTGCTCGGGGCTTCGGTGGCATTGCACAACATGGCTTGTCAGCGGTTTCGGATCAATGACTGGGACGCGTCCGAGCGCCTGTTCACGGATGCGCTCGAGGTCCAGCTCCTGCACGGATTTGAGTTCGCCCGCGCCGGAACGCTGCGTCGGTTCGGAGAGTTGCGGCACAAGCAGGCCGACTATGTGGAAGCAAGCGTCCTATACCACGAATCCCTTGCGCTGCATCGAAAAGTGGGGAATGCTCATGGCGCGGGCGAAGTCCTCGGGCAGCTCAGCCAGCTCCACCTGGATCGTGGTGATCTGCAGGTAGCGATCGATTTCGGTGAGCAGGCGCTGGTCTGCCACCGGCGCAGCAGTGACCTGGTTTCCCTCGCGGTGGCGATCTGCGTCCTCGGCACGGCGCACTTCCGGAGGGGGCAAGTCGCCGAGGCCGTCGAGTACGCGAGGGAGAGCGTCCGGATTTGTTGGCGGACGAACGATGTCGAAACCGAGGCCCGAGCGCTGGAACTGCTGGCCGCCGCGCTCTTCTCGGCCGGACGCCGGGACGCGAGCGTCGAAGGTTGGAAGCGGGCCAGCGATTTGTACCGCAGCTGCGGCAATGACGGCTGGATCGCCATCCGGGAACGCCTTGCGGAGCTAGGCCACCGCTGACCTTTCGCGCGAAGCAGCCGGTTGCGCGGCAAACCGGGCAAGGTTAGCGGATTACCGTGGCCACGGCCGTCACGTCCCCCGCCTTTCGGGTCTTGGAGTCGATGCTCATAATGTCCCGAACGAGTGATCGTGAGTCACTCAACGTGTGTCGAACCCTCACGAAATTCGAGGAGATCTGCTAAATGAGCTACCCCCGACGGGTGATTCTTTCTCTGTGTTGCGCCGCGTTGTTGGCTGTTGGGTTCGCCGGCAGCTCGCTCGCCCTGCCGTCGGAGGCTGTCGCAGCAAGCGTTGAAAAGGGCGCGGCAAACGTGGACGAGAAGTGCTGGGGGCAATACGGGCGCCCCTGAGTGCCCTGCTTGCGGTTTCGGTTCTCGGCCGTTCTTGGCGCGCTTTCGGAACGGTTGATTATCGATACATCGACCGGCCGGAAATTGTCGGTGATCGCAACTTTGGTTGTGGATTCCGGTGTACTCGTTGCGGACTTGCGACGTCTGCGTCTTCCTCCCCCTGCCGCGCAACCCCCTCGCGGCAGGGGGAGTTCTCTTTGCGGGGCGTCAGAGGGACTTCCGCACTGCTTCGATGAGGTGGTTGGCTCGGGCGTCTCCGTGGCCGATCATCCTGTTCGCCACGTAGGCGAAGCCCACTCCGTGCTCGTCGTCGCCGAAGGCGAACTGGCCGCCCGCTCCGTCATTGCCGAAGCTGTGCTCTCCCAGCATCGGCCGGAAGGCCTGCGAGTCGAGCAGGAAGCCCGAGCCCCAGCGCGTTCCGGCGTCGAAGCCCAGCCAGCCCTGGCCGGACGACACCTCGCGGACCGCGTCCGTCACGGTGCCCGGTGCGAGTAGCCGCCGGCCGCCGTCGATGCCGGTCACCGCCGCCGCGTACAGCCCGGCGAGGCCGCTCGCCGACGCAGTCGCGCCCGCACCGGGTAGCTCCATGCCGAGCAGCGCCGGGTCGTTCCAGCCGTGCGGTTCGTCGAGACCGGGGAAGACCAGCGCGCCGTTCATCGTCACGATGCGGGTGAGCAGGTGTTCGGGGCCCGGCATCTCGGGGCGCCCTTCAACTTCCACGAGCCGTGCGCGGCCGTCGAGCTCGTCGGCCGGCAGGCCGATCCAGGCCCGCAGGCCCAGTGGGTCGCCCACCGCCTGGCGGAAGTACGCGCCCGGGGTGAGGCCGGTGATGCGCCGGATGACCTCGCCGATGAGGAAGCCGAACACGTGGCCGTGGTACTCGTACGCCGTTCCCGGCTCCCACAGCGGCCGCTGGTCCTCGATGGCGTGGATCACCGGTGTCCAGGCCGCGATCTCGTCGAAGGCGAGCTTCCGGTCCAACGCGGGGAGGCCCGCCCGGTGCCCGAGGGCCATGCGGCAGGTGATGGCCTCCTTGCCGTGCCGCTCGAACTCCGGCCAGTACCGCGCAACCGGGGCGTCGAGATCGAGGCGCCCCTCCTGCGCGAGGAGGTGCGCGCACATGCTCACAATGCCTTTGGCGCAGGAGAAAACCGGTACGACGGTGTCCTGCTCCCACGGCCGACCGGTGCGCTCGTCCGCGACGCCGCCCCACAGTTCCGCGACCTTGCGCCCGTCGACGAACACCGTGACCGCCGCGCCGAGTTCGGGAAACTCGGTGAAGTTCCGCGAAAACGCGTCGGCGATGGCTCCGAAGTGCTCGTCGGCCCAACCGTTGTGCTCCACCGTTCCCGTCCTCGGCCTCGTCGTGGTGCCGCCGCAGGCGACCGGCGTACGGTACGGCATCGGGTGATCTTGCCGCGAACCATTTACCGAGCTTGGAAGGCCCGGGCGCAGGACTTCGAAAAGTTGGGACGAAGGTCCTGGCCAGCGGTGGCCGGGCTTGGGCATGCTGGGGTTGGCCGCCGCAATGGATCGCGCAGCTCGCAGCGGCGTTTTCGTCTGTTCGCAAGGAGATTGATGATGAACGAGACGCGGATCGACACGTCCGCACCGAGCGGGATCGAGATGGACGAGCCGACCCGGTCTTGGTCGGTGCCCGCCGCCGCGGCGCAGCAGGTTCCGGCGCCACGCGCGCCCGAAGAGCACCACGGCCGCGCCCGGCTCGTGATCAACCGGGGGCCCGACGCGGGCACCGGATTCGCGATCGGCATCACGCGCACCACCATCGGGCGCGGACGCGGCTGCGACATCGTGGTCGACGACGTCACCGTCTCGCGTGAGCACGCCGAGCTGCGCCGGGAGGACGGCCGGTACGTGCTGGTCGACGGGGGCTCGCTGAACGGCACCTATCTCAACCGGATGCCGGTGGACTCCGCCGAGCTGGCCGACGGCGACGAGATCTGGGTCGGCAAGGTCCGCTTCACCTTCCGCAGTGGCTCCTGAGGCCGGTGAAACGCATCGGGCGCCGACTCGAATGCGCTCGTAGCCTGGAGTCGTGGACGACACCCGGTCCGGTAAGACGACGGTGTTCCTGGTCGACGACCACGAGGTGGTGCGGGTCGGGCTGGCCGACGTGCTCGCCGCCGAGCCCGACCTCGAAGTAGTCGGCCAGGCCGCCACGGCCCGCGAGGCGGAGGCCCGCATCCCCGCCCTGCGGCCGGACGTCGCGGTGCTCGACGTGCGGCTCCCGGACGGCAACGGCATCGAGCTGTGCCGGGAGCTGCGATCCCGGCTTCCCGAGCTGAGCTGCCTGATGCTGACCTCGTTCTCGGACGAGCAGGCCATGCTCGACGCGATGCTGGCCGGCGCCGCCGGATACGTGATCAAGAACATCAAGGGCATGGAGCTGGCGTCCGCGGTGCGCACGGTCGGATCGGGCCGGTCGCTGCTCGGCGAGCAGGGCACCGCGGAGCTGGTGAACAAGCTGCGCGCCAAGCTGGACAGCTCCGCGGCGCTGCCCGAGCTGACTCCCCAGGAGCGCGTCCTGCTCGACCTCATCCGCCAGGGCCTGACCAACCGGCAGATCGCCGACCGGATGTACCTGGCGGAGAAGACGGTCAAGAACTACGTGTCCCGCCTGCTGTCCAAGCTGGGCCTGCAACGCCGGACGCAGGCGGCGGTGCTCGCCACCCAGCTGCACCACCGACCGAAGCAGGCCTGAAGCCCGTCAGCTGCGGGCGGGCTCGTCGGTGACCACGTCGTCCAGCGAGCGTCGCGGCGTCGCCGGCACCGGTGATCCGTAGCCGATGCGCAGCACGGCCTGCGGCCACAGGCCGCCGCCGATGAGTTCGCGCAGCTCCTTTCGGGTGGTGGAGACCTCGACGATCTGGGAGAGGAACGAGCTCGACAGCCCGGCGGCGGTGGCGGCCAGCAGCACGCGTTGCATCGCCATCCCGGCGTGCAGCTGCGCGGACACACCGTCCTGGAACGAACCGAGCACGCAGATCAACGGCTCCGGCTCGAAGTCCTTGCCCGCCACCCGGGCATTTCCCTCCCCGCTGCTGAAGTCGCGCAGCACCCATTCGTCCTGCGGCTCCGGCAGCGGGCCGCTGCTGCTCGCGGGCACCCCGTCGGGCGAGCCCGAGCCGCGGCCCGTCCAATGCCGCAGCTCCGCCGCGAACTCCGCATCCGCGAGCTGTGCGTCGTGCGCTTGCTGAGCCAGCGCCTGCAGCTTCGGCAGCTGTTCGTGCTCCGGGATCGCGAGCCATGCCCGCTCCGCCTCGGCGGCCTGCCGCAGTTGGCTGTGCAGCGACACCGGGACCGCCGTGGGCAGGAACGGCTTGCGATTGGTACGGCGTCGCGGGATCGCCGCCGCGAGCTCGACGTCGGTGGGGGTCGCCGGGCGCCGCCTGGCGGGGCGGACGATCGCGAGCAGATCCGGTGCGCAGCGGTGCGGCAGCACGTTCACGTCCGGCTGCACCTCGAGCGCCCGGATCGCCAGCCGCAGGTTCAGCAGCGCCGCGCCGCAGGCGAGCATGAGCTCCCGGTGCTCCGGATCGGCCGCCGGCACGGCGCGGGACCGGTCCGCGTGCAGCGCGATGGCCTCCGGTGTGCAGTGGAACCGCCAGGGTTGGCTGTTGTGCAGAGACGGCGCGGAAGTGGCCTTGAGCAGCACATCCCGGACCTGGTCGGCCGTCAGGCACGCCACTGCGCCGATCGGCGTGTTCATCGGGTCTCCCTCCGGTCGTCGTTGCTGCCAGCGTGCCGGTGGCGGGCGCGGCGAACCAGAGTCGATCGTCACCACTCGCCCCGGTGCGAACCGGTCGGGCGTGTCACAGTAGACGCGTGAGCAGGGCGGACGCGCCAAATCCAGGCGAGCCGCAGGACCCGTCGAGGTCGGTCGCGGATACGTTCTCCCGGTTGCGACTGAGAGAGCTGCTGAACCAGGTCCAGGTGCGCATCGAGGAGATCATCGGGCTGCGCGACCGGATGGACGGCCTGCTGTCGGCGGTGCTCGCGATCTCGTCGGAACTCGAACTCGACGCGGCGCTGCGGCGCATCGTGCACACGGCCATGGAGCTGGTCGACGCCCGCTACGGCGCCATCGGAGTGCTGGGGCCCGGCGGCGAGCTCAGCCAGTTCGTGTACGAGGGCATCGACGAGCCGATGCGGGAGCGCATCGGCTCGCTGCCGACCGGGCACGGCGTCCTCGGCGTGGTCATCGAAGAGGGCAAGCCGCTGCGGCTGGACGACATCTCCGCCCACCCGGCCTCGGTGGGCTTTCCCCCGCACCACCCGCCGATGCGCGGCTTCCTCGGCGTGCCGATCCGTGCTCGGCAGGAGACGTTCGGGCGGCTGTACCTCACGGAGAAGCGCGGCGGCGGGGAGTTCACCGAGGATGACGAGGTCGTCATGCAGGCCTTGGCCGGCGCGGCGGGCATCGCGGTGGACAACGCCCGGCTGTTCGAGGAGGTCCGCCGCCGGGAGCGCTGGCTGGACGCCACCGGCGAGATCACTGCGGAACTGCTGGCGGGTACCGATCCGATCGACGCGTTGCAGGTGATCGCCGAGCGCGCCGCGGAGCTCACCGCCGCCGACTACGCCCTGATCGCGGTGCCGACGGCCGGTGAGGACGCGGCGGAGGTGACCGATCTCGTCATCACCGTGTCGGTGGGGCTGGACGTCGAGGACCTGGCGCACCGGACGATCCCGGTCAGCGGCTCCACCACCGGGCAGGTGTTCCGGGAGCGGCTGCCGCGCAACGTCTCGAACCTCGAGTTCGACATCACCGAGGGCAACGCCTTGCAGTTCGGGCCCGCGCTCGCGGTTCCGATGCGGGCCGACGAGGCCACCTCCGGCGTGCTGCTCACCGCGCGCGCGGCCGGCGCGGCGGAGTTCGACGAGAACCAGCTGCAGGTGGTGTCCTCGTTCGCCGACCAGGCAGCGCTGGCCCTGCAGCGCGCCGAAGCGCAGGCCGCCCGCCGGGAGCTCGACGTGCTGGCCGACCGCGACCGCATCGCGCGCGACCTGCACGACCACGTCATCCAGCGGTTGTTCGCCGTCGGCATGGCGATGCAGGGCACGCAGCGCCGCGCGAAGGTGCCGGTCGTGGCCGCCCGGCTGACCGAGCACATCGACCAGCTGCACGAGGTGATCCAGGACCTCCGGGCCAGCATCTTCGACCTGCAGGCCACCGGTGAGAGCGCGGTGCGGTTCCGGGTGCGGGTGCAGCGCGTCATCACCGACGTGGTCGGCGACAGCCCGATCCGGATCACCGTGCGGATGGCGGGCCCGCTCGACGTCCTGCCGCCGAAGCTGGCCGAGAACGCCGAAGCGGTCGTCCTGGAGGCGGTGAGCAACACGGTCCGGCATGCGCGGGCATCGGAGCTGTCGGTCGCGATCGCCCTGGACGAAACCCTGTCGATCGAGGTGACGGATAACGGCATCGGCATCCCGGACGACGTCACGCCCAGCGGCCTGCGCAACCTCGTGGAGCGCGCGGCCCAGCTGGACGGGAAGTGCGCCGTGGAGCGGCTGCCGTCGGGCGGAACCAGCGTGCGCTGGAGCGCACCCATGCGCTGATCACCGTCCACTGTGGTCATATCCCGGGCCGGGTTCTCCGGGAAGCGCGCCGAGGTACTCATCGGCGGCTCGGCTGCGCCGCTGTGCCACCGTGCTGCCGTGTGGGAGCGGTAGCGGTGGTTCCGGCCGCGCCCTTCGGTCGATGCTCGGTGGTCGGCGATCTCACTGCGGGCGTCCATGGCGCGCCAGCGCCCGATTTTAGGCAAGTTCGGAACCCGCGGAACTCCTTTTGCAATCGTGTCGAACGGCTCGTTCACCTGGCCTTATGTGTCGTCTTTGCGTGTTCGCGGCATCCATGCGAGCCAAAATGGCTTGTGTGGGTGCCAGGCCGGTGCCATAGTGACGCCATCGATCTAGTGGGGTGGGGCCGCGGAGTCCGTGGTCGACCCGGTGATCGAGATCAACGCGTTGCTACGACGAAAGGAGGGGGCATGGCTGGGCGATCCGCCATCGCGGTCCGCGGGCTGCGGAAGTCCTTCGGGGACAAGGTCGTGCTCGACGGCATAGACCTGGACATCCCGCAGGGCACCATCTTCTCGCTGCTGGGGCCCAACGGCGCGGGCAAGACCACCACCGTGCAGATCCTGTCCACGCTCATCCGCGCCGACGCCGGGGACATCCGCGTCGCCGGGCACGACCTGGCCGGTGATCCCGACGCGGTGCGTGCCGCGATAGGCGTCACCGGCCAGTTCTCGGCGGTGGACAACCTGCTCACCGCCGAGGAGAACCTGCTCCTGATGGCCGACCTGCACCACCTGCGCCGCACCGTCGGCCGGCGGCGGGCCGCGGAGCTGCTGGAGCGGTTCGACCTCGTCGAGGCGGGCCGGAAGCAGGCCGCGACCTACTCCGGCGGCATGCGGCGGCGGCTCGACCTCGCGATGACGCTGGTCGGCGATCCGCGCGTCATCTTCCTCGACGAGCCGACCACCGGGCTGGACCCGCGCAGCCGCCGCACCATGTGGGAGATCATCCGCGACCTGGTGGCCGGCGGCGTCACGATCTTCTTGACCACGCAGTACCTGGAGGAGGCGGATCAGCTCGCCGACCGGATCGCTGTGCTCGACCACGGGCGGCTGGTGGCCGAAGGCACCGCCGCCGAACTCAAGAGCCGAATCCCGGGCGGCCACATCCACCTGCGGTTCGCCGGAGCCGAGGAGCTCGCCTCGGCGGCCCGGAGCTTCGGCGACGTCGCCCGCGACGACGAAGCGCTCACCCTGCAGATTCCCAGCGATGGCAGCATTCCGGCGCTGCGCGGGCTGCTGGACCGGCTCGACGCCGAGTCGATCAAGCCCGACGCGCTGTCCGTGCACACCCCCGACCTCGACGACGTCTTCCTCGCCCTCACCGGCCGCCCCGACACCGAGAAGGAGCCGCTTCGATGAGCACCCTTTCCCACGCCGGCGGTGATTCGGTGACGATGCTGCGCCGGAACCTGCTGCACGCGCTGCGCTATCCGGGCATGTCGTTGTCGGTGATCGGCATGCCGATCGTGATGATGCTGCTGTTCGTCTACGTCCTCGGCGGCGTGCTGGGCGCCGGGCTCGGGGTCGCGGCAGGGGGCGCCGGGTACATCGACTACGTCGCGCCCGGGATCATCCTGATGGCCGCGACGTCCGGGTCCGTGGCGGCGTCGGTGTCGGTCTGCGTGGACATGACCGAGGGCATCATCAACCGGTTCCGCACCATGGCGATCTCCCGGTCTTCGGTGCTGACCGGGCACGTGGTCGGCAGCGTGATCCAGACGATGATCAGCGTCGTGCTGGTCGTGCTCGTCGCGCTGCTGCTGGGTTTCCGGCCCACCGGCGGACCGCTGGCGTGGCTCGGCGCCCTCGGCCTGCTCGCGCTGCTGGCGCTGGCGCTCACCTGGGTGTCGGTCGCGATGGGCCTGGTCGCCAGGAGCGCCGAGACGGCGAGCAACGTCGGCCTGCCGCTGCAGTTCCTGCCGTTCCTAGGCAGCGCGTTCGTGCCCACCGACTCGATGCCGGCCGGGTTGCGCTGGTTCGCCGAGAACCAGCCCTTCACCCCGATCATCGAGACGGTCCGCGGACTGCTGATGGGCACCCCGGTCGGCGCGAACGCGGTGCTCGCCGTCGCCTGGTCGGTCGCGATCGCGCTCGCCGGCTACCTGTGGGCGCGGGCGGCGTTCCGGCGCGAACCGACCCGCTGATCAGGCCGGGACCAGGCCGCGGACGTCGGCGAGGAGTTCGAGCGAGCGGCGCCAGGCGGCGCGGTCCGGCGCGGCGGACACGACGATCAGCTCGTCGGCCTGCGTCCGCTTGACGAACCCGTCCAGGTAGTCGTCCGCCTCGGCCGGGGTGCCGACCGCGGTGTACTTGGTCATCTGCAGAACCTGTTGCCCGGCAGGGGAAGCGAGGATGGCGTCCGCCTCCTCCGGGGTGAATTCCCTGCCCTGGCCGAGCATTCGGGCCACCCGGTAGCGCTTCGCCGCCTGGAAGTGCTCCTCGGCCTCGTCGGTGGTGTCCGCCGCGATCACGTTGACCCCGGCGATCACGTACGGCTCGGCGAGCTGCGCGGACGGCTGGAATTCCTGCCGGTAAAGCGAAACGGCGGCCTCCAGCGCATCGGGCGCGAAGTGCGAAGCGAACGAGTAGGGCAGGCCGAGCAGCGCCGCGAGCCTGGCGCCGAACAGGGAGGAGCCGAGGATGTACAGCGGAACGTTGGTGCCTGCGCCCGGCGTCGCGTTGACCCCGGGAATCCGGGAGTCGCCCGCCAGGTAGCCCTGCAGTTCCAGCACGTCCTGCGGGAACGTTTCGGCCGAGGACGGGTCGCGGCGCAGTGCCCGCATCGTCTTCTGGTCGCTGCCGGGGGCTCGGCCGAGGCCGAGGTCGATCCGCCCCGGGAAGAGCGTTTCGAGGGTGCCGAACTGCTCGGCGATGGTCAGCGGCGCGTGGTTGGGCAGCATCACGCCGCCGGCGCCGAGCCGGATGGTCTTGGTGTGCGCGGCAACGTGCCCGATCAGCACGCTGGTGGCCGACGACGCGATCGACGACATGTTGTGGTGCTCGGCGTACCAGATCCGCCGGTAGCCCAGCGATTCGGCGCGTTGTGCCAGGTCGACGCTGGCGGCGAAGCTGTCGGCGGCCGTCTCTCCCGGGCCGATGTGTGCCAGATCGAGAATGGAGAGGGCAACGGCCACGGCGGCATCAGCCTTTCATCGCGTGCGACAGGCGCGAGGCCGCTGCCCCGCGCAGCAGAGATAACGGAACAGCCGCCCCGGTTATTCCGCGGTCGCCGCGCAGTGGGGACCGTCACGTCCCCGCTCGTGAGTGCGTTGTGTTGCTATCGAAGCTGCTCGGGAGGTGTTGGGGTGCGGTAGGGCGGGTCGTTGTCTTTGAAGCGGCGTAGCCGCTTAGCCCAATTGCGAAACTCGCGCCGCCGCGGGTTTTCAGAGGCCTTCTCGCGAGGACAGCCCGCCACGACGTATTGGTCACGTGTGTCGGGGATCCCGCAGCGAGAAGACCTCTGAGGTTCGGCTATCCGCACCGCTACGCAAAACGAGCCTGGAATCAAGCTGAACCGGTCAGCGGGTGAGTCCGGCCTTCTTCGAGCACACCGGCCAGGCCTTGGGGCCCTGGGCCTTGAGGACCTTCTCGGCGACCGCGATCTGCTGCTCGCGCGTCGCCTGCGATGCCTTGGGGGCGTAGGCCTTACCGCCGTAAGCGGCCCACGTGGACGGGCTGAACTGCAGGCCACCGTGGTAGCCGTTGCCGGTGTTGGCCTTCCAGTTTCCGGAGCTCTCGCACTTCGCGACGGCGTCCCAAGTGGACGACGAGGCGGCGCTGGCCGGGATGGCCGTGGCGAGGGGAGTGGCGGCGATCAAGCCGGCGAGCGCCACTCGCACGGCGACGCGGGTGGCGGTGCGCTTCGGGGTACGCGTCATGGGCGATCTCCTGCTGCGCCTGCGAGCGGGCACGTTCGTGCCGCCGGGTGGGCGTGCGGGGATGCCGCCGGAACCCGGCTCGGGGAGCTCGCCCCTGCCCAGTTGTTCGTTCGGGGGTGGGAAGCCGCGCGGGGCAGGGTTCGGCGCTGCGAGCTTCCGCGTCGGTTCGGGGACCCGACAGGCGGACACGCTACGTAGTCGGTCTCGGTGAGCCAACCCCTGAAATCTGGCCCCGTTGCTACGGGAAGCCGGACAAGATCCCGATGATCTGGCATTCGCGCTGGTATATCGCGGACGGCCGGTTGATTACAGTTCGTGATGATTGAACTTGCATTCACTCATGTGGGTTACGTGGGCGCGGTCGGGGCGTCCGGCGATTCGGGTGACGCCTCTGGACGCCGGCCACGAGCATCCGGTAGATCTGGCCTTCCGCCGCCGGAAGGGAACGATCATGGTCGGGAGATTTCCCGCCGTGGCCCTGTTGGCGGCGGCGCTCATCGTGGCTTCCGCGCCCCCAGCAGCAGCCGCGGCCATCTGGGACGGCGACGCCGCGCACGGCAAGGGCGTGTTCGCGCACATCGGATCGGAATGCGCCGCACCGGGCAGCGTCACGGCCGTCGACGACCCGGAGCAGGGCGCGGTGTGGCGCTACGACAAGCCCGCCGAGAGCAGGCGGTGCGAAAGCCGCGGCATCGCCATCGACGGCAAGGAGTACGAGTTCGAGAACGGCTCCACCTACTACCTGGGCTGGCGCAGCAAGCTGTCCAGCACCGTCGACAACAACGCCACCTTCCAGTGGAAGTCCTACGGCAGCCACATCCAGAACTATCCGGTCGTCCTCAAGGTGATCGACAACAAGCTCTCGCTGCTGCAACGGCAGCCGGACGAGACGCGCATCATCTGGGAGCACCCGATCGCGGCGGGGGAGTGGCACAGCGTCGTCCTCGGGCTGCACCTGTCCGACGAGACCACCGGCGGCTGGGTCGAGTTCTGGTTCAACGGCGAGCAGCAGACGTTCAGCGACGGCTCGAAGCGCTGGGCGTGCCGCACCTTCGACAGCGAGAACCATCCGAAGTGGGGCGTCTACGGGGCCGAGGGCGACGACGTGGTGAACGAGATCGATGCGCTCAAGGTCGGCACCTCCTACGCCGACGTCGCGCCCTGACTGCTGCTTTCGTCGGTATCTACCGGCCGCGCGGCTGGCTAGGTTCTTCGCATGAAAATGCGTTGGTTCGCCGGGATGCTCGGTATCATGCTCACCGCGGTCACGACGGGCGTTGCGGATGCGCAGCCGCAGCAGCAGTGGTCGAGTCCGCGCACGATGTGCGAGTACATCCCGACACCGGAGAACCCGGCCGCGCGGCCGGTCCGGCCGCCGCATCCCGCGGCGAAGAACGAGGGCACGGCCTGGGCCACGATCCGGACCAACCACGGCGATGTGGTCGTCGAACTCGACCGCGCGAACGCGCCGTGCGCGGTGCACAACCTCGTGCACCTGGCCCGCAAGGACTTCTACGACGACTCCCGCTGCTGGCGGCTGACCAACTCGGCGCGGCTCGGCGTGCTGCAGTGCGGCGACATCTACTCGGTGGAGAAGGGCGGCCCGGGCTACCGGTTCGCCGACGAGGTCACCGGTGCCGAGACCTACCCGCGCGGCACCATCGCGATGGGCAACCAGGGGCCGGACACCAACGGCAGCCAGTTCTTCATCGTGCACTCGCACGCCAACATCAAGCCCGGGTACACGGTGCTGGGCCGGGTCGTGGAAGGCATGGACGTGCTCGACGAGATCGTCGCGGGCGGCATCATCCCTGGCGAAGGCGGCGACCAGGACGGCGAACCGGCCCTGCCGGTGGAGATCGAGAACATCAAGATCCGTCGCTGACCTGCGGTGCACCGGGGCCGAACCAGGTGGTCAGGGCTTCGCGGAGGGTGCGTCGCTCCTGGGCGTCCGGGTGAGTTGAGCTCGACGCCCAGGCGACGTAGCCGTCCGGACGAAGCAGTATCGCGGTCGCCGAAGCCTCGGCGCGGCCGCTGACCACCTCCACCCGGTGGCTCCAGCCGGAGAGATTTTCGGACAGCTCGGCGCCTTCGGTCAGGTCCAGCAGGAGCGGGCGGGCGTTCGCGGTCAGCTCCGCGAGCCGGACCGTGCCGGTTCCGGTGTCGAGCAGCAGGTCGGGCGCCCAACGGCCGATCAGCGGGTGCGTGGCGGCGGTTCCCATCTCGTAGCGGATGTCCGCACCCGACATCGTGTCCGCGATGTGCTGGATGTTCCGCGGCTCGCGGAGGAGTTCGCCGAACAGCTCCCGGAGCGCGGTCGTCTCGCCACCCGGGCCGAGCAGCGCCGACTGGGCCTGGGTGTGCATGACCACTCGCCGCGCCACCGGACGTCGCTCGGCCTCGTAGCTGTCCAGCAACCCGGGCGGCGCCCAGCCTTGCAGCTCGGCGGCGAGCTTCCAGCCCAGGTTCACGGTGTCCTGCATGCCCAGGTTCAGCCCGGGCCCGCCGATCGCCGAATGCACGTGGGCCGCGTCGCCGACCAGCAGCACCCGCCGGTCCCGGAACCGGTCCGCCAGCCGGGTGTTGCCGCCGGTCAGCCGGCGCATGAAGTGCGGGCCGTCGCCTTCGGGCGGGTCGAGCGGCAGATCCACGCCCAGCACCCGGCGCATGCTCGCGCGCAGCTCGTCCAGCGTCAGCGCGCTTCCGTTCGCTCCACCCGAGTTCCACTCCATTGTGGACACGACCGTTCTGCCGTCGAGGAAGGGGGCGTACGCCAACACACCTCGCTCGGTGCGGTGGTGCATGAACGGCGGGATGACGCCGTAGCCGGGGACGTCCAGCCCGCCCGTCGCCGGATCGACCAGCGAGCTCGCGATGGTGACGTGCGCCAGGCGCGAAACGACGTTCTCCTTGGTGACACCGGGGAAACCGATGCCGGAGAGCTTGCGGGTCGGGCTGTGCCCACCGTCTGCGCCGACCAGGTAGCGGGCGTGCAGCCGGTAGTGGCCGTCCGGCCCGGCGACGTCGATGGCGACCGCATCGTCGTCCTGGGTCAGCCCGACGAGTTCGTGTCCCTGCCGGATCTCCACGCCGAGCTCGACGGCGCGTTCTTCCAGGACTTGCTCGATGCGGCGCTGCGGCATCTGCATCAGGTAGATCGGGTTGTCCTCGATGGCGCTCAGGTCCAGCGGCATCGCAGCGAACACGAAGGCCGGAGCGGGTCGCGGCGGCTCGGAGCTCCCGCTGAAGCGCTGGTGCAGGCCCCGGCGGTCGAGCATCCGCACCACCTGCCCGACCAGGCCGTTGGCCCGCTGCTCGGCCGCGCGTTCCGGGAGGCGCTCGAGCACCAGCGGTTTGATTCCGGCCAGGCTCAGCTCGCAGGCCAGCATCAGCCCGTTCGGGCCGGCACCCGCGATCACGACATCGGCGATCAAGGTTCTTCTCCTTGCTGTGGCGGAAAAAGGCATGGTCGATCGACCCGGCGGCGCCGGGTTGTTGGTTGACGAGGTCAGCGGACGGGCATCCCGTCGGCGAGTTGCTCGAGGGCGTCGCGCAGCACCGGTGCCATCGGGGTGGGTTCTTCGGCGGTCAGCCAGTGCCCGATGGCCGCGGCGATCGCGGCTCCGACCGTGGCGGCCACCAGCCGCGGGTACAGGTCACGCGTCGGGTCGGTGCCGGTGCGCTCGGCGATGGCGGCGGCGAGTTCGGACTCGGCCGCGGCGTTGGCCTTGATGAACTCGCCTTGCAGCGCCGGTTCGGAAACCATCAGGCGAACGCCGTCGATCCACTGGCGGTCCGGTTGTTTTTCGCCGGTGCCCTGCTCCAGCGCGAAGCGCGCCATCGCGGCGTTGGTGATGGCTTCCCACAACGGCTCGGATTCCGGTCGCGCGCGCAGTTCCACCGAGATCTGGCGGGCTCGTTCCAGGTGCCGCGCGGCGATGGCCTCGCCCTTGCCGGCGAAGTAGTTGTTGAACGTGCGCGGGGACACGCCGACCTCGGCGGCGATGTCCTCGACGCGCACGTTGTCGAGTCCCCGCTCCACGGTGAGGCGGATGGCCGCCCAGCTCAGGGCGAGGCTGGTCTCCTGCTTCTTGCGCTCCCGCAAGCCTGACCGCTCGCTATCTTCGGCACCCATGACGACCACACTACTGGAATTTTGCGCATCGCGCAAAAATGCGTGATCGGAAACTTTGGTCGCTGAATGTTCGCGATCTGCTGCCGTTCAGGTGCCCGCTGTGGCGGATTGCTTCGGTGCTGTTATCACGCGAAAACGCCCCTGGCACGCGTGAGAAGTGGCGTTTTCGAGCGAAAACGCCGCCCGGGCGAGGTGCCGGGCGGCGTTTCGAAGCCTGGGACTGCGGATCCGGTCCGCAGTCCCAGGCTGGTCAGGATCGGACGGCTTCCTCGACGGGGGCGGGTTCGGCCGCCTCGGTCCTCTTCGACTGGTCGAACAGCGCACCCACGCCGATGAACAGGGCCCCGGCGACGAACAGCAGCGAGACGCCCCAGGTGGCGTGCGTGGGCGACGCGGTCACCAAGGCCAGCGCCCCGAGCGGTGCGAGCCCGCCGGAGAAGGCGCCGCCGACCTCGCGGCCGGTGCCGAGCCCGGAGACCCGCACCTTGGTCGGGAACTGCTGGGAGAGGAACGCGCCCTGCGCCGCCAGCATCGCGGGCACCACCACACCGGTGGCCAGGATCAGCGCGATCCAGATGTAGATGCTCTGCCCCGAGTCGAGCAGCCAGAAGAACGGGAACGCCAGCGCCGCGGTGGCGATCGCGCCGGTGACGATCACCTTCTTCGCGCCCACCGAGTCGCAGATCCGGCCCGCGACGGGGACGGTGAGGATCGCGCACGCGCTGGCCAGCGAGATGCCGAACGCGCCGACGTTGGCCGCGACGTCGCGGAACTCGCTGAGGTAGGACAGCGAGAAGGTCTTGAAGATGTAGCTGACGCCGTTGTAGCCGACGGTGATCGCCATGACCACGGCCAGGCCACGCCAGTCCGACTTGATCAGCGAACGCAGCGGCTTCGCCTTCTTCCGCGCAGAGGCGTCGCGCGCGATCTTTTCGAACTCGGGCGTCTCGGGCATCTGGCGGCGCACCCAGAAGCCGAGCGCGACGAGCAGGAAGCTGGCCACGAACGGGATGCGCCAGCCCCAGTTGTAGAGGAACTCGTTGCTGAAGCTGGTCAGCGCCGTCACGGTGAGCGACGAGACGAACAGCCCGATGTTGACGCCCAGCGCCGGCCACGCGCCCAGCCGGCCGCGCGACTTCTTGTCGGCGTGCTCGTAGGCCACCGCGATCGCGCTGCCCAGCTCCGCGCCCGCGCCGAGGCCCTGCAGCAGGCGCAGGACCACCAGCAGGATCGGCGCGATGATGCCCGCCGAGGAGTAGGTCGGCAGCAGGCCGATCAGCCCGGACGAGATGCCCATCAGCAGGAACGTCGCCGACAGCACGCTCTTGCGCCCGTACTTGTCGCCGAGCATCCCGAAGATGATGCCGCCGAACGGGCGGGCGAGGAAGCCGACCGCGAACGTCGCCATCGCCGCCAGGGTGGCGGTGGTGGGGTCGCTCGCCGGGAAGAACAGGCGCCCGAAGACGAGGGCGGCCATCGAGGCGTAGAGGTAGAAGTCGAACCACTCGAGGGCGGAGCCGATCACTACGGCGGGTCCGACGGCCTTGCGGGAGGACGGCTCGGGGCGTGCCGTCGCGCCATTGTGCAGCGTCATTGCTTGGGGTCCCTCTTGACGGGTGGTCGTCGATGCGTGGGCGTTCGCGATGTGCGGTTGTTCGGATATAGGAACTGCGGCGAATCTAGGAAGTGAACCGGGTCACTGTCAAGCGGTTCGCGCCGGGTAGTCGATCGATGCACGCTTAGTGCAAGTTTTCGTCGATCTTCGTGGGCTTCGAAGCTCCGGCGCGACGGTTGACAGACGGGGTGTCGGTCGATCATCGTGTTCCGTAGGCGGACAATTTGTTCGTATTTAGGAACAGATCGACCGCAGCGCCAGCGCCGTCGGACGCGGCTCGCGGAACCGGTCGATCTACCTGTCGCCGCTGGTACGGGCACCAGGCAGGTTGGAAAGGAAAGCTCCATGCACTTCGAACTGACCCCGGACCAGCAGTCCCTGCGGGCGGGCGCGCGCGAACTGGCGCGCAGCTTCCCCGACGAGTACTGGGCCGAGCGCGACGCGAACAACGAGTTCCCGTGGGACTTCTACAACGCCTTCGCCGAGGGCGGCTGGCTCGGCATCGCCATCCCCGAGGAGTACGGCGGCGGCGGGCTCGGCATCCTCGAAGCGGCGCTGCTGCTGGAAGAGGTGGCCGCCTCGGGCGCCGGGATGAACGGCTGCAGCACCATGCACCTGACGATCTTCGGGCTCAACACCATCGTCAAGCACGGCAGCGAGGAACTGCGCCAGGAGGTCCTCCCGGCGGCGGCCGACGGCTCGCTGCACGTCTGCTTCGGCGTCACCGAACCCGACGCCGGCACCGACACGACCCGGATCTCCACGTTCGCCAAGCCGGTTCCCGGCGGCTACGTCATCAACGGCCGCAAGGTGTGGATCACCAAGGCGGGCGACTCGCAGAAGATGGTGCTGATCGCCCGCACCACCAGGCGCGACGAGGTCTCCCGCCCGACCGACGGGATGTCGCTGTTCCTCATCGACATCGACCCCGAACACGTGCACCTGAGCCCGATCCCCAAGCTGGGCCGCAACGCGGTCTCCTCCTACGAGGTCGTCATCGACGACCTGTTCGTGCCCGAGAGTGCCCGCGTCGGCGCCGAGGGCCAGGGCTTCAAGTACCTGCTCGACGGCCTCAACCCGGAGCGGATCCTGCTGGCCCACGAGGCGCTGGGCATCGGCCGGGCGGCGCTCGACCGCGCGGTGCGCTACGCGAAGGAACGCGTCGTCTTCGACCGGCCCATCGGCCAGAACCAGGGCATCGCGTTCCCGCTCGCCGAGGCGGCGACCAGGCTCGACGCGGCCGAACTGATGGCCCGCAACGCGGCGTGGCGCTACGACCAGGGCCTGTCCTGCGGGCGCGAGGCGAACATGGCCAAATGGCTGTGCGCCGACGCCGGTTTCCAGACCGCCGACCAGGCCATCCAGACCCACGGCGGCATGGGCTACGCCCGCGAGTACCACGTGGAGCGGTACTTCCGGGAGTCGCGAATCCTCCGGCTCGCCCCGGTCAGCCAGGAAATGGTCCTGAACTACGTCTCCAACCACGTCCTCGGCCTGCCCAAGTCCTACTGAGTTTTTTCCAACCTCAATTTGCGTGGCGGTGCGGGTAGCGGAACCTCAGAGGCTCCCTGGTCTGTGGGTGCCCTGACTTATGTATGTCCAATACACGGCGTCAGGGCCGTCCTCGCCCAGGAGTGCCCCAGGGGCACGGGTGCAGTGAACCCGCGGCGGTGCACGTGTCGTAGGTGGGTTATGCGCCTGCGGCGCATGCGACACCCCATCGACGTGCGGCTTTGCGACCCGCGACTGCGGGCCGACCCGGATGAAAACGCTCACTGAGAACGCGCCTGGGCCGCCTTGCGCGCAGGAAGTTCCGCAACCACCGATCGAAACGGGGATCTCCGGCATGACCGCACCGAACGGCAGCCTCCGCGGCGTTCGCGTTCTCGACCTGTCCCGCATCCTCGCCGGGCCGCTGTGCACGCAGATGCTCGCCGACCACGGCGCCGAGGTGATCAAGGTCGAACCGCCCGCGGGTGATGACACGCGCACCTGGGGGCCGCCGTTCGTCAGCGAGACCATGAGCGCCTACCACACGGGGATCAACCGCAACAAGACGAACATCTGCCTGGACTTCGCCGCACCCGGCGGGCAGCAGGTGCTCGACGAGCTGCTGCGGGACGCGGACGTCGTGGTGGAGAACTTCAAGGCGGGCACGCTGGCCAAGTGGGGCTTCTCCGACGAGGCGATCGCGGAACGCCACCCCCGCCTGATCCACTGCCGCATCACCGGTTTCGGCATCGACGGGCCGATGGGCGGCATGCCCGGCTACGACGCGATCCTGCAGGCGTACGGCGGGCTGATGAGCATCAACGGCGAGCCGTCCGGGCCGCCGCTGCGCGTGGGCGTGCCCATTGTGGACATGGTGACCGGGATCTACGCGTTCTCCGGCGTGCTGCTCGCGCTCCACGACCGGCACACCACCGGGCGCGGCCAGCTGGTGGACTGCACGCTGCTCGACACGGCGATTTCGTTGCTGCACCCGCATTCCCCGGGTTGGCTGGTCTCCGGGAAGCTCCCGCAGCGCACCGGATCGGCGCACCCGTCCATCGCGCCGTACGACACCTTCGAGGCCGAGGACGGCCAGATCTTCATCGGGGTCGGCAACGACCGGCAGTTCCGCCACTTCGTGGAGCTGCTCGGCATTCCGGAAATCGCGGACGAAGCGCGGTTCGCGACGAACGCCGACCGGGTCCGCAACGTCGCGGAGCTGCGTCCGCTGATCATCGAACGGATCGGCGCCCACCGTCGCCACGACCTCGCCCGGAAGCTGCTGGACCGCGGCGTGCCCGCGACGCCGGTGCACGACGTGGGCGAAGCGCTGACCGATCCGCAGGTGGTGCACCGGAACATGGTGGTCGAGCGGGACGGCTACCGGGGCACCGGAATCCCGATCAAACTCAGCCGAACGCCGGGCGAGGTCCGCACCGCACCGCGCGAGAAGGGCGCCGACACCCGCCGAATCCTCGCCTCCCTGGGCTACGAGGACGACCAGATCACGGAGCTGATCGCGGCGGACATCGCTCGAAGCACCGACGCCTAGTGCTGGCCGTGAGTCTTTTGGGCTGCCCCAGCAACCCAAAAGACTCACGGTGCGCCGACGGGAAGCGAGCCGGAGTGCCGGTGTGGTCACGTGAATCAATCACGGGAATTCGCGGTGCTGTCGCGGTTCGCGACCGGGCTTCGCCGGGGCTAGCCTGGCGCATGTCTTCGCTCGGCTGCCGGTGATCGGTTTTCGCCGGGCGCGTCGAGAATGCGGGGGATGAGTCGGAAATGGCCAGGAAGAACAGGATTCTGATCGTCGTCACGAATGTTCCGGAGTACCGGAAGGTCGGCATGCGGACCGGTTTGTGGCTCGGGGAGTTGACGCATTTCTGGGACGTCGCCGAGCGGGCCGGTTTCGAGATGGACATCGCCAGCCCGGCAGGCGGGATGATCCCGCTGGATCCGGAAAGCCTGTCGCACGAAGTCCTGTCCGAACTCGGCACCGACAAGCATTACCGCGACCGGGAGTTCATGGATCTCCTGGAGGACACGAAGCGGATTTCCGAGGTGGACCTCGACGACTACGACGCCATTTACCTGACCGGCGGGCACGGCGTCATGTTCGACTTCCCGGAGAGCGCCGACCTGGAAGCCCTGATGGCCCGGTTCTACGAGGCCGGCAAGGTGGTCTCCACCGTCTGCCACGGCGCGACGGGCCTGCTCAACGTCCAGCTCTCCAACGGCGAACCGCTGATCAGGGGCAAGCGGGTGACCGGTTTCTCGTGGCCGGAAGAGGAATTGGCGAACCGCGCCGACGCCGTGCCGTACAACCTCCAGGAAGAACTCGCGAAACTCGGTGCCGATTACCGCACCGCCGACAAACCGTTCGACACCTACGTCGTCGAGGACGGCCGGCTGATCACCGGTCAGAACCCCGGCAGCGCAAAGGCCGTCGGAGAGGCCGTGGTCCGCCAACTGGCCTCGGTTTGACAACTGGCCGGGTTTGACAACTGGCCGGGTTTGACAACGGGCCCCGGTGACGTTGGTCACCGGCACTTCCGGGCCGAATATTCACGATTTGACCCGTCATTCGGCTTCCGGAAATGATGTGCGTCGTGCCCAGCGCTTATCTGCTGCCGATCAAAACAGCAATGATCGTCTTCCCGTTGCTCGCCCTGGTGCTGTTCGTGCCGGCCGCGGTGGTGACCTACCGCCGGCACGGCGTGATGACCAGTTGGCGAACGCTGTCCTTCTACAGCTTCCTGTTCTACTCGCTGACCGCGTTCTTCATGACGATCGTGCCGCTGCCCGGCCCGTCGGTCGACGTGTGCGCGAAGTACCCCAGGCTCGCGCATCCGCAGCTGATGCCCGGCAACACCTTCGCCGACATCTGGAAGGAGGCGGAGGGACGGGTCAGCCTGGGCGCGCTGGTGATCCACAACCCGGCGGTGCTGGAAACCCTGCTGAACCTGCTCCTGCTGCTGCCGCTGGGCGTCTACCTGCGCTTCCACTTCCGCCTGAACTTCGTCGCCGCCTCGGCGATCGGCCTGGGCGCATCGTTGTTCTTCGAGTTCACCCAGCTGTCCGGCCTGTGGGGCGTCTACGAGTGCCCGTACCGGCTGTTCGATGTGGACGATCTCATCGCCAACACCGGCGGCGCCATGATCGGCTGGGCGATCGCCGGGCCGCTGACCCGCTGGCTGCCGACCCTGAACAACCTGGACGCCGCGGCGCTGGAGCGGCGTCCGGTGCCGCTGGGCAGGCGGTTCCTGGCGCTGCTGATCGACCTGTGCGCGCTGCCGTTCGTGATGCTGTTCACGACCCTGCTCTGCGTGGTGGTCTTCGGCTCGTCCCGCTGGCTGCTCGGCATGGTGCTCGCCGTGGTGCTCTGGTTCGTGCTGCTGCCCTGGTGGCTGGGCGCCACGCCGGGCAAGAAGGTGCTGCTGCTCAAGCTGGTCGGCCCGGACGGGAAACGGCCCGAGCTGTGGCGGCTGCTGTTGCGGGCCGCGGTGCTGGCCATTCCGCTGCTGCCGATCCCGATGATCCTGGGCATGACGGCGCTGGCCGCCTTGGCCGGGGCGTCCCACGTGCTCGGGGCCGGCCTGGGCGGTGTGTCCGAGGTGCCGTCGCTGGTGCTGAGCCTGCTCAGCGGGGACCACCTGCCGGAACTGCTGGTGATCCTCGCGGTGTTCGGGCTGATCTGGCTGCTGCCCGTCGTGTTCTTCGTGGCCCTCTGGCGCAACCCCAAGCACCACGGCTGGCACGAGCGGCTCTCCGACGTCGGCAACGTCGCTCTGCCGCACAAGCGCGCCCGCGGCGCGCAGCCCGCCGAGCCGGACGCCGATGCCGAACCCGATGCCGAACCCGATGCCGAGGAAACCACGACGATCCAGCGTTGACGCCCGGCGTCAGTGGCCGCCGGTGAGCTCGCCGGTGAGCCGGTGGTGGATCGTGGCGCTGTGCCCGTCGAGGCCGACGATCTCGACGGTCTTGCCGCGGGCCTCGTACTTGGTGGTGATGGCGTCGAGGGCGGCGACGGTGGAGGCGTCCCAGACGTGGGCGCCGGTGAGGTCGATGACGACCTCGCCCGGGTCGCCGGCGTAGTCGAATCGGTGAACGAGTTCGTTGCTGGAGGCGAAGAACAGTTCGCCGGTGACGGCGTAGACGACCTGGGTGCCGTCGGGATCGGTGATCGCGGTGACGTCGACGCGGCGGGCGACGCGGCGAGCGAAGATCAGCACGGCGGTGATGGTGCCGACGACCACGCCGATGGCGAGGTTGTGGGTGGCGACGACGACGGCCACGGTCACCAGCATCACGATGATCTCGCCGGCCGGCATCCGCTTGAGCGTGGCGGGCGCGATGCTGTGCCAGTCGAAGGTGCCGACCGAGACGAGCACCATCACCGCGACGAGCGCGGCCATCGGGATCTGCGAGACCAGCGGCCCGAAGACGATGCACAGGACCATGAGGAACGCGCCGGCCAGGAAGGTCGACAGCCGGGTGCGGGCGCCGGAGGTCTTGACGTTGATCATGGTCTGGCCGATCATCGCGCAGCCGCCCATGCCGCCGAAGAACCCGGTGACGATGTTGGCGATGCCCTGGCCGATGGATTCGCGGGTCTTGTTCGAGCGGGTGTCGGTGATGTCGTCGACCAGCTTGGCGGTCATCAGCGATTCCATCAGGCCGACCAGGGCGAGCGCGAGGGCGTAGGGGGCGATGAGCGCGAGGGTGTCCGTCGTGAGCGGCACGTCCGGGATACCGGGCACCGGCAGCGAGGACGGTAGCGCGCCCTTGTCGCCGACGGTGGGCACGGCGATTCCGGCGGCGATGGTGAGCGCGGTGAGCGCCACGATGGACACCAGCGGCGCCGGGACGGCCTTGGTCAGCTTCGGGAACAGCACCGTGAGCACCAGGCCGCCAGCGAACAGCGGGTAGACGGCCCACGGCACGTCGATCAGCTCGGGGACCTGTGCCAGGAAGACGAGAATGGCCAGGGAGTTGACGAAGCCGACCATGACGCTGCGCGGCACGAACCGCATCAGCCGCGCCACGCCGAGGCAACCGAGGACGATCTGGAACAGGCCGCCGAGGATGACGGTGGCGACCAGGTAGCTCAGCCCGTGCTCGCGGGCGATGGGCGCGACGACCAGCGCGATGGCCCCGGTGGCGGCGGAGATCATCGCGGGGCGGCCGCCGACGATCGAGATAACCACGGCCATTGTGAAGGAGGCGAACAGGCCGACGCTCGGGTCGACGCCCGCGATGATGGAGAAGGAGATGGTTTCGGGGATCAACGCCAGCCCGACGACCAGCCCGGCGAGGATCTCGGTGCGGGCGACCCGGGGCGACAGCCACGACGGCCGCAGGCGCGCGAAGGACGGCGATGAGGAATTCGGCACGAGGAACCTGACTTGCTTGGGGCGCCGTTCACGGCGCGAAGACTGCCGCGACGACGCGGCCCGTGGGGACTGGTTGCGGGCGGAAGGCTAAGCGGGATGGAACACCGCACCCTGCTTCGAAGACATAGGCACTCCTCGCTTCTAGATCGAAGACGGGGCACCGTTGCCCTCAGGCGCGAACCGCGACGCGCACAACTCCCGCCCACGTTAGGCGAGGGCGCGTTGCGACGAGGACGTAGGCGGCCGGTTTGGTGCGGCTGCGGTGGCGGGTAGGCCCAAGTCGGAACGCACGTGTTGTGGGGAGGGATCGGTATGGCTGAGCGGATGCCCGCCCGTCGCGGCGAACACCGGGAATGGGCCGGGTCGCCGGATATGTGGCAGGAGCCGTTCCGCGAGCTGGAGGAGATCTGGGATCGCATGGGGCAGCTCTTCGATCCCGGGTGGGCCACGACGCGGACCGGCGTCGCGTGGCAGCCGATGGTCGACGTGGAGGAGACCGAGAACGCCTACCTGTTCGAGGTCGACCTGCCCGGCGTGGCGCGGGACGACATCACCGTCGAGGTCCGCGGCCAGGACCTGTGGATCACGGGCGAGCTGAAGGAGAAGGAGCGCACCGGGGTGCTGCGGCGCAAGATGCGACGCACCGGGAGCTTCTCCTTCCGCGGCACCCTGCCCGGTGAGGTCGACTCGGACAAGATCGAAGCGAACCTCGTGGACGGCGTGCTCTCGGTGAAGGTGCCCAAGAGCGAGGAGAGCACTTCCCGTCGCATCGAGATCAAGTGAAGCGGAAGCCGGAGCGCTAGAACCTGGAGCACGAGCACCATGAGTGGGCCGACTCCCAGGGCAGCGACTGGTACTGGCAGGACACGATCTTCTTCCCGCTCGCGTGATCGTCCTCTTCGGACTGTTGAGGTAAACCTCGCCGGTCAGTGGGATTTCTTTTCGGCGATTCCGCTGATGTAGAAGGAAAGCGGTGTGCGGCCGCCGGGGAACAGGAACCGGTCGATCCGGGTGGTCGTGAAGCTGGCGTGCTCGATCGCGGTGGCGGTGTCGCGTGCGGCGTGGCAGCCGCCGGCGAGCCTGGGCCAGACGGTCGCGTCGAGAGCGCGCTGGACGCGCGCCAAGCCGGGGGAGTCGGCTCGGACGTGTTCGAGGAAGCGCAGCTGCCCGCCTGGTTTGAGCACGCGCTGGATCTCCCGCAGGACCGCCGCCTGATCGCGTACCGAGCAGAGCACCAGGGACACGACAGCGGCGTCGGCGCTGCCGTCCTCGGCGGGCAGCCGTTCGGCGAGGCCGTCGACGACTTCTACCGGTACCGGAGCCGAATCGGCGGCCTGTTGGGCGACCTGACGCAGGTGCGGTTCGGGCTCCACGGCCACGACGCGGCCCACGGACGCCGGGTAGTGCGCGAAGTTGAGCCCGTTGCCCGCACCGATGTCGATCACGGTTCCAGTGAGGCCTTCGAGGAGTGCCCGGCGGTGCTCGGCCATGCCGCCGCGCTCCATGACCTGGCTCAGCCGGCGGTACAGCCGTGCGAAGATGGGGTGGTGAACGGGCATGACGCCTACCATCTCACCGCGCGCGCGGATCGGTCCACCGGTGAGCACCGCCTGGCACTCCGGCCGGTCACTGGAATCCGGCCCGGGAGGCTAGGACGTCGAGGTAGTGCTGGTTGTACATGATGCCCAGGACGTTGCCGAACGGGTCGACGACCGAGGCGGTGACGAATCCCGGGCCGCGCTCGGTGCGCGGCTCGAGCACCTTGGCTCCGCGCGACACCAGCCGCTCCAGCGCGGCCGCCACGTCGTCGACGTGCCAGTAGACGACCGAGCCGCCCGGTGCGTCGGCGAGCTCCGGCGAGAACTCCGTCGAGTCGCGACAACAGCGCGTTCGAATGCACCAGTCCTGTATGGACGTCAAGATCCCGTGTGTGTTTTGTGCTGCTATAGCAACACAAAACACACACGGGACCGGGCCTGGGGAAACGCTGATCCGGATGCCGGTCATGCCTCCATGCGTTGCGAGTCGGGCTGCGCGGGCGCGGCGGGAGGCGCCTGGCGGCGGGGCATCAGCACCAGGGCGATCAGCGAGATGACCGAGCAGAGCACGATGTACCAGCTGATTCCCGCGCTGGAGCCGGTGGACTGCAGGAGGGCCGCGGCGATCAGCGGCGCGGGGCCGCCGGCGATGACCGACGCGAGCTGGTAGCCGAGCCCGGCGCCGCTGTAGCGGATGTTGGTGCCGAAGCTCTCCGCGATCAGCGCCGCCTGCGGGCCGTACATGACGTCGTGCACGATCAGCGACACGACGATGGCCAGCAGCACCATGCCCGAGGACCTGGTGTCCAGCAGGGCGAAGTACGGGAAGGCGTACAGCCCGGTGCACACGATGCCGATGCCGTAGACGAGCCGGCGGCCGAAGCGGTCCGACAGGTGGCCGAACAGCGGCACGCTGATCAGGCCGACCGCGGCGGCGACCAGCGTGGCGTTGAGCAGCTCGCTGCGCGGCATGTCCAGATGCTTCGTGCCGTAGGTCAGCACGAACGTGATGAACAGGTAGAACGGCGCCTGCTCGGCCAGCCGCACGAACGCGCAGGTGAGGATCTCCCTCGGGTAGTTGCGGATCGCGGCCCAGACCGGCTGCCGCTCGACCGCCTGCTGCCGCTTGACCTCGGCGAAGTCGGGGCTTTCCAGCACCCGCATCCGCACCCACAGGCCGATCGCGATCAGGGCCACGCTGAGCAGGAACGGCACCCGCCAGCCCCAGGTCTCGAACGCGTCGCCGCTCACCGCGCTGGACACGCCCACCGCGGCGGTGGACAGCAGCAGGCCGAGCGGCACGCCGAGGTGCGGCAGGCTCGCCATCAGGCCGCGGCGGGACGCGGAGCCCCATTCCATGGACATCAGCACCGAGCCGCCCCACTCGCCGCCGACGCCGATGCCCTGCGCGATGCGCAGCACGACCAGCAGGACGGGCGCGACGAAGCCCAGCGTGGCGTACCCGGGCAGCGCGCCGATGAGCACCGTGGCGATGCCCATGAGCAGCAGCGTGGTGACCAGGGTGGCCTTGCGGCCGATCCGGTCGCCGTAGTGCCCGAAGATCGCGGCGCCGACCGGGCGCGCGGCGAAGCCCACGAACAAGGTGCTGAAGGATTCGAGGACGCCGGCGCTCGGCGAGCTGCCGGGGAAGAAGATCTTGGGGAACACCAGGGCGGCCACGGTGCCGTAGAGGAAGAAGTCGTACCACTCGATGGTCGTGCCGACCGTGCTGGCGATGACGGCGCGTCGGCGGTGCGTCCGATGGGAATCGGTGCCGTTCGGCATGGCAGCCTCCATTGGCTAAGCCACTTAACCAACTTTGGAACGAAAGCCTGCAATCCCGTTCCCGGGCTGTCAAGTACGCCGAAGGCCCGTATCTGACTCGTTGCGATCCGCTTCGGGAGGGCGCCGCCCGCTTGAGCCGCGCCGGCGGTGCGAGATCCGCGCGAATGTCCTCAGTGGACTGACGGTGGCGCCTCGCCGGTTCAGCTCCTGGTCAGGCGTTCGCGGAGGTCGGCCAGTTGGTTCCGGACGGCGGTGGGGAGCTTTTCGCCGATGGTGGCGAGCCATTCTTCGATCAGCGGGAGTTCGGCTCGCCACTCCGCCGCGTCGACCGCGAGCGCCTCCTCGACGTCGGCCCGGTCGGTGGCGAGGTCGGTCAGGTCGAGGTCGGTCGCGGCGGGCACCAGGCCGATCGGGGTCTCCGCGGCGTTCGCGGTGCCTTCGATGCGGCCGACGATCCACTTGAGGACGCGCGAGTTCTCCCGGAATCCCGGCCACAGGAAGCGGCGGTCCTCGCCGCGGCGGAACCAGTTGACGTGGAAGATCTTTGGCAGCTTCGCGGCGTCGGCGCGCTCGCCGATGTTCAGCCAGTGCCCGAAGTAGTCGCCGGCGTGGTAGCCCATGAACGGCAGCATCGCCATCGGGTCGCGGCGGACGACGCCGACCTCGCCGGTGGCCGCGGCGGTGGTCTCCGAGGACAGGGTGGCGCCCATGAACACGCCGTGCTTCCAGTCGCGTGACTCGGTGACCAGCGGAATCGTGGTGGCCCGGCGGCCGCCGAAGAGGATCGCCGAGATCGGCACGCCCTCCGGATCGTTCCACTCCGGGGCGACGATCGGGCACTGCTCGATGGGGGTGCAGAACCGGGAGTTGGGGTGGGCGGCCGGCTCGCCGGCACCGGGCGTCCAGTCGCGGCGCCGCCAGTCGGTCAGGTGCTCAGGCGGCCGCTCGGTCATGCCTTCCCACCAGACGTCGCCGTCGTCGGTGAGCGCGACGTTGGTGAAGATGGTGTTGCCCTGCTCGATGGTCCGCATGGCCACCGGATTGGTGTGGTAGCCGGTGCCCGGGGCGACACCGAAGAACCCGAACTCGGGGTTGACCGCACGGAGGCGCCCGTCGTCGCCGAAGCGCATCCAGGCGATGTCGTCGCCGAGCGTTTCGGCCTTCCAACCGGGCACGGTGGGTTGCAGCATCGCCAGGTTCGTCTTGCCGCACGCGCTCGGGAACGCCGCGGCGATGTAGTGGACGGTGCCGTGCGGCGAGGTCAGCTTGAGGATGAGCATGTGCTCGGCCAGCCAGCCCTCGTCGCGGGCCATCGCCGAGGCGATGCGCAGCGAGTAGCACTTCTTGCCCAGCAGCGAGTTCCCGCCGTAGCCGGAACCGAAGCTCCAGATCGTCCGCTCCTCGGGGAAGTGGCTGATGTACTTCGTCGGGTTGCAGGGCCACGGCACGTCGGCCCGGCCGGGCTCCAGCGGCGATCCGACGGAGTGCAGGGCCTTGACGAACTCGCGTTCGCCTCCGTCGCGGCCGATGAACTTCTCCAGCGCCCCGGCGCCCATCCGGGTCATCACGCGCATCGAGAGCACCACGTAGGCGGAGTCGGTGATCTCCACGCCCAGCTTGGGGTTCTCGTCGTCCAGCGGGCCCATGCAGAACGGGATGACGTACATGGTCCGGCCGGTCATGCTGCCCCGGTAGTGCTCGGTCATGATGGCCTTCATCTTCGCCGGGGCCATCCAGTTGTTGGTGGGCCCGGCGTCCTCCTCGCGCCGGGAGCAGATGAAGGTGCGGTCCTCCACGCGCGCGACGTCGCCGGGGTCGGAGGCGGCCCAGAAGGAGTTCGGCTTCGCCGACAGCCGCACCAGGGTGCCCGCCGCGACGAGCTCGGTGGTCAGCTGTCGCCACTCCTCGTCGCCGCCGTCGCACCACACCACTCGCCGCGGAGTCGTCAGTTCGGCCACTTCCCGCACCCACGCCACGAGGGCCCGGTGGGTGGTCGGCGCTTGATCCAGGCCTGGGATCGCGGTGGTGGTCATCGTGGTTCTCCTTGCGGCGGCGCGATTGTGCATTGTGGACGATGGCGCCGGCCGTCGATGCCCGGGTCGTCCAGCGGTTGACGCACCGGTTCCGGGCCTTCGAGCATCGTCCCCAGGGCTCGTCGAAGCTCCGCGGAATGGCGTTTTCATCATCTGCGCACTTGACAAGCTTCGCAAATGCTGGATCGCACCGGCGTTCGCCTCGCCCGTCGCATCCGTCACGGCCGTGCGGCTGATCTTTTCTCCTTGCGTGGCAATGCGTTCCTCTCTTCGGTTCGGCTTACTAAAGCCGCTGCGGCGGAGTTATCCTTCACCTGCAATGGGATCCACGCGGCGGGGAGGTGTCGGGTGGCCCAGGCGAGGTCGGCGTGCACCGGTTGCGTGAGGCAACCGGTGTCGGAGTCCCGGTGGCATTTCCCGGCCACGCCGTTCGTGCGGCGCACCTTCGCGCCTTCCGGGAATTTCTCGACGGCGGTCGATCCTGCGCTGAAGGTCTTTCACCGGCATTCCGGTTCGTGAACGAGTCACCGGGCTCGGGCGAGAAGATCGCCCACCACTTCCTCCGGGTGCGCAGGCGAAGGGTTCGGGACTAGGAGGTGAATGCGATGGCGACCACCTCAGGGGAGCTGTCGGCACTGGTGAGCGAACTCGGGCTGGACAAGCAGAACAAGGCGTCGCTGGGGCGGCTGGTCGCCCACGGCGGCCTCGGGCACGCCGAGGACGGCGCCGACGGCCGCATGCACGCGACGGTTCGGATCCCGCTCGACGAACTGGTCTGGGATCCCTCGATCCTCGTCCTGCCGCACGGCGGGGACCTCGAACTGGAGCTCGTCAACGACGACCAGAACACGCACTGCGCGCTCCTGCCGAGCAACGGAGACCGGCAGTTCATCTGGTTGCCGGTCCAGTCGCGCGGCACGGCGAGCCTCAACCTCGACGGCCCGGGCTACTACTGGTTCACGTCCCCCATCGGCAATGACGAAGGCCGCGGCCTGGTCGGCGTGATCGCCGTCCTCGGCGACGTTCCGGAGGACGCCCGCCTCGACCGCCCGGCCCAGCCACGACCCTAGGAAGGAGCGGGTGATGGCTGAATACGTGCAGGCAGGGCATGCCGTGAGCCAGGCGTCGCTGAGCGGCCTGGCCGGGAATGCGCCGCCGGTGATCCAGAACGTCACGTACGAACGCATTCTCGAGGCCCGCTCGGAACCGCAGAACTGGCTCACCTACTACGGTGCCTACGACGGCCAGCGGTACAGCCCGCTTGACCAGATCAACACGGAGAACGTCCGGCGCCTCGTGCCGGCCTGGGTCTTCCAGTCCGGTTCGGCCGGGATGCACGCGGGCGCTTCGACGTACTCCTTCGAGGCCGCCCCGATCGTCGTGGACGGCATCATGTTCGTCTCGGGCTGGGACGGCTGGGCCTGGGCCCTGGACGCCCGGACCGGGCAGGAAGTGTGGCGCTACAAGCACGAGGTCCCGTACGACACGTCGCTGTGCTGCGGCAACGTGAACCGGGGGGTCGCGGTGGCCAAGGGGAAGGTCTTCTTCGTTACCCCGAACGCCCACCTGCTCGCGCTCGACGCGGTCACCGGCAAGTGCGTCTGGGACGCGATCTACGGCGACGTGCGGGCGGGCGAGAGCGCGACGGTCGCTCCGCTGGTGGTGAAGGACCTGGTCATCGTCGGCAGCTCCGGCGGCGAGTTCGGCGTGCGCGGCCACCTCGACGCCTTCGACCTGGACACCGGGCGGCGCGTCTGGCGGACCTACACGGTGCCGAAGCCGGGCGAGCCGGGCTCCGAGACCTGGCCGGACGGCCCGGCCTGGACGCGGGGCGGCGGGAACTGCTGGGTCACCGGCACCTACGACCCGGAGCTGAACCTCATGTACTGGGGGACCGGCAACCCGGCGCCCGACTTCGACGGCGCCGTCCGCGAGGGCGACAACCTCTACACCGACAGCGTCATCGCGGTGAACCCGGACAACGGCGAAATCCGCTGGCACTACCAGTACAACCCGCACGACCTGTGGGACTACGACAGCACGATGGAGAACATCCTGTTCGAGCTGGACGGTCAGAAGCTGCTGGCCCACTTCGACAAGAACGGGTACTTCTTCGTCCTCGACCGCACGAACGGCGAACTGGTCAGGGTGGCCCCGTTCGTCGACCGGATCACCTGGGGGGAGATCGATCCCAACGGCAAGGTGACCCCGAAGGTGTTCCCGGACGCGGAGGGGGTGGAGGTCCGCTTCTGGCCGGGGCCGGCCGGCGGCAAGGAGTGGACGCACGCGGCGTACAGCCCGCGGACGAAGCTGTTCTACGCGCCGGTGCAGGACGTCGGTGCCCTGGTCACGCGGCGGCGCCGGGAGTTCAAGGAGAGCATTCCCTACTGGGGCGCGAGCGTCACGGTCGACTCCGGCGACATGGCCGGATCGGTGTCGGCCTTCGACCCGGCCACGGGCGGAGAGGTGTGGCGCTGGCGCAACGATGTGCCGATGTGCGCCTCCGTGCTGGCCACCGGCGGCGACCTGGTGTTCGCCGGGGAACCGACCGGGGAGTTCGACGCGTTCGACGCGCGCAGCGGTGAGCTGCTGTGGCAGTTCCAGACGGGCAGCGGCCACCACAGCAACCCGACGACCTACAGCATCGACGGCAAGCAGTACATCGCGGTGCCGGTCGGCTGGGGCGCCTGGGTCGAGGGATTCCTGCCGGGGATGCTGGGAGCACCGCACGGGGACGCCCTCTTCGCCTTCGCGCTGCCGCAGGACTAGTCGTTCCAGGAATGGGAGGCACCGCAGTTCGAGGAGATCGGGTGCGCGGCCGAGGCGACGATGTACGTCGCGCGGCCGGCGGACCAGCGGTACCGGGCGCCGGAACCGAGATCCGGCGCCCGCCCGGGATGGAAGCGCCGTGACAGCGGATACCGACGGTTTCGTCGCCGCGTTGCGCGCCCAGGCGCAGCGCTACCACGACCAGCACCCGTTCCACATCAGGATGAACGCGGGCCTGCTGGGGCGCAGGCAGATCCAGGGCTGGGTGGCGAACCGCTTCTACTACCAGGAGAACATCCCCCGCAAGGACGCGGCCATCCTCGCCAACTGCCCCGACCGCGACGTCCGTCGCCGCTGGATCCGGCGCATCCTCGACCACGACGGCACGGCAGGCGAGGAAGGCGGCATCGAGGCGTGGCTGCGCCTGGCCGAGGCGGTCGGGCTGACCCGCGAGGAAGTGCGCGCCGAGCGCTACCTCGTCCCCGGAGTGCGGTTCGCCGTCGACGCCTACGTCACCTTCGCCCGCACGCGGCCGTGGATCGAGGCGGTGGCGTCCTCGCTGACCGAACTCTTCGCGCCGGATCTGATGTCCGAGCGCCTCGCCGCGTTCGAGCGCTTCTATCCCTGGATCGACCGCAACGGCCTCGGCTACTTCCGCAACCGCCTGACCCAGGCTCCCCGCGACGCCGAACACGCCCTGCAGGTGGTGGCCGACCGCTGCCGGTCGGCCGACGCGCAGGCGCGCGCCGTGGCGGCGCTTTCGTTCAAATGCGATGTGCTCTGGAGCATCCTCGATGCCATCGACCACGCCTACCCGGACTGACGGTCACGCCTCGACCGGAACACCACCGAACACGACGAAGCTGACGCACCAGTAGGCGACGTAGCAACCGAGCAGCGCGAAACCGTGCCATCGCTTCAACCGGCCGGTGTGCAGGAAGTACGCGGCGAGCACGGTCATGGCGACGAGCACCGGCAGATGCCACCTGAGCACGTCCGGGCCGATCGTGATGCTGCCGCCCGAGAGCACGATGACACCGAGCTTCGCCGTGACGGAGAAGACGAGGCTTCCGATGACGTTCCCGATCCCGATCGCCGGCACGCCCTTGCGAATCGGCTCCACGGTGAGGAAAACGTCTTCGATGGTCAGCACGACGGTGACGATGGTCGCGCCGAACACGGTGCCCGCGATTCCGTAGTTCTGGAGGATGTCCTTGGTGCCGGTGCTCATCGTCGCGGCGCCGACGACGAGCCCGGCGAGCGCGAGCACCGCCAGCCCGAGGTTGGCCCACCCGGGCCGCCTGCGCGCTGCGGCGAACGGGATTTCGGCGGAGAAGGATTGCCCGTTCGTTCCGCCCGGCCGGGCACCCGCTTCCGCTATTTCGCCGCAAACCTCCGCGTTCCGGAATGTCGGTGTTTCCCGCCGGAGTTCCTGCACGAGGATGTAGCCGAGGAACAGCGCGAAAAGCGCGAGCAGCAGCACCCCGTGGACGGCGGTGAGCGGAGCGGTCAGCGCGAACGCTGCCATCACGAGCGGCGCGGCCGCGAAGATGGCGAGGTAGTCGCGCGGGACGTGGACTTCGGCGGGAGTGATGATCGCGGCTAGCGCGAGCACGATTCCGGTGAACGAGATCGCGGTCCCGAGCACGAGGCCGAGCGAAACGTCTTCGAGGTCTTCGAGGTTCAGCGCGACGCCGAGAACGATGTCGTCGAACTCGATGCCGGTGAAGACGACGGCGAGGAAGAACACCGAGATGCTGAGGCGGCCGGCGGCACCGGCGAGGTATCCGATGAGCTTCTCGGCGCTGCCTATCAACAGCACCGCTCCGGCGACGAAGAGGAAGATCGAGGCCATGACGGAAAGCGCCTCCTCATCCGGCCGGAGCTGCCACCGCTGCGCGTCACCCGTCGGATCCAGTCCAGCACGTCCGATGGCACCTCGAAAGTCGAGCGGAATCGAACTGCCGGTCGACGTGGTGGAGGAGCCCGTGCGTACTTCGTGCTGCTATGGAGGCTGTTTTGGATGTGGTAACGCGGGCGTTTTGTATTTGAAGCGGGGCAGCCGCTTAGCCCACCTACGCAACCGGCACCGCCGCGGGTTCACGGTGCCCACCCCTCC
>NZ_JBFAKG010000068.1:0-57041 GCF_040655595.1 Saccharopolyspora sp. NPDC050389 | reverse complement strand
GCGTAACCGGGTTGGAGCCCGGTTACGCACTCACGACCGATCGGGCGGTCACCGGCGGCGCTTGGTTCGGAGGTAGTCGCCGACGACCGCCGCTCCGAGGCCGTCCGCGGTGGGCGACAGGACCCGGCCGCCGCCGCGGCGGGCCACGATGTCCACGAAGGCCTCCAGGCGCGGGTTCTCGCCGAGCATGAAGACGCTCAGCGTCGCCCCCAACCGGTGCAGGGCGTCCACTTCGGACAGCGTCACGCCGAGCGTGTGCGGCGTCGGCGGGTACTGGAACACCGCTTCGCCGTCGGGTTCGAGGTGTGCCGTCGGCTCGCCGTCGGTCACCACGAGCACCACCGGCTGGGCGTCCGGGTGGCGGCGCAGGTGGCGGCCAGCGAGTAGCAGGGCGTGGTGCAGGTTCGTGCCCTGCTCCCAAACTCCTTCCAGCGCAGCGAGTTCACCGACATCCACAGTGGATGCGTAGCGGCCGAAGGTCACCAGTTGCAGGGCGTCCGACCGGAACCGGGTCGCGACCAGGTGGTGCAGCGCGAGGGCGGTGCGCTTCATCGGCACCCAGCGGCCGTCCTGCACCATCGACCACGAGGTGTCCACGCACAGCACCACCGCCGCGCGCGAACGCTGCTCGGTCTCCGCCACCTCCAGGTCCGAGATGTCCAGCTGCGCCGAGTCCGGGCCCTCCGCCGCGCGCCGCAGCACCGCGTTGCGCACCGTGCGCACGGCGTCCCAGGGCTCCGCGTCGCCGTAGCTCCATGGCCTCGTGGTACCGGTCAGCTCTCCCGCCGCGCCCGCGCGGTCGGTGTCGCGCTCACCGCGCCGCGACCGCAGCTGCGAGATCACCGAGCGCAGCGCCGTCTCCCCGAGCCGGCGCATCGCGCGCGGCGAAAGCCGCAGGCTGCCATCGGGTGCCCGCTGCAGCAGGCCCTGCTGCCGCAACTGCTGCTCGATCTCCGACAGCCGCTGCGCGTCGACGACCGCCTGCGGGCCGAGCTGCCGCTCCAGCGCCTCCAGGTCGATGTCCTCCAGGCTCGCGCCCGGATACGCCTGCCCGAGCTGCTCCGCCAGCCGGTCCAGCTCGCCGAGCTCGGCCATCGCCGCCGTCGCCTCGGCCAGGCCCATCGGCTGGTCGCCGCGGAACCGCGCCCGGCCCTCCCAGTCCTCGCCGGGCCGCAGTCCCTGCAGCTGCTGGTCAAGCCGCTGCAACGCCTGCGCGATGCGCGGATCGCCGAATGCCTGCTGCGACAACGACATCAGCTCGGCGCGCTGCTGCTCGCTCATGGAGTTCAGCAACCGCTGCGCGGCGGCCGAGCGGGCCGCCAGCGCGTCGATCAGCTCGTCGACGTTGCGCGGGTTCTCCGGGAAGAACTCGCCGTGCTCGGCCATGAACTGCTCGAACTTCTGCTGGATGTCGGCGTCGCCGCGGGCGTGCGCGGCCAGCAGCGCGGACAGGTCGTCGAGCATCTGCCGCACCCGCTCGACGTCCTCGGGCGTGACGTGCTGCATCGCCTGCTTCATGCCCTCGAAGCGCTGTTCGAGGAACTCCGTGCCCAGCATCTGCCGGATTTCCTCGAAGGTCTCCCGCGCATCCGGCGAACGCCAGTCGTAGTTCGCGAGCTCCGCGACCTGACCGGCGACATCCGGCGGCAGCGCGTCGAGCTGCAGCTCGCGGAACCGCGCGTCCTCACCGGTGTCGGCCGCGAGCGACAGCCGCTCCTGTTGCAGCGCGCGGTCCAGCAGCCGGCGAACCTCGGAGATCGTTCCGTCCAACCGGTGCCGCCGCTGCATTTCGCTGCGCCGCTGCCACAGCCGCCGGGTGAGCTCGTCGAGCCCGGCGGTGTCGCGGGTTCCGGTGCGCAGCAGCTCCTCCAGCGCGGAGCGCGGCGACGCGCCTTCCATGACGTCGCGGCCGATCTGGTCCAGCGCCGCGCGCAGATCCACCGGCGGCGCCAGGGGATCCGCCCCGCCGTGCCACGCGTCGTACCGGAACCGGCGGCTCATCAGCTGTACACCGACCGGTCGTCCTCGGCGTCCTTGCCGAGCCGCTTCGCCAGGTACAGCGACTCCAGCGCCAGCTCGACGGCGCTGGCGATCCGCCCCGGCGGGTCGCCGGCCCGCACGCCGAGCCGCTCCGCGACCTGGTGCAGCACCGGCAGTTCCGGCAGCGCGGTGAGCACGTCGTGCCCGGCGACGCGCTCGCCGGTGGCCACCGGGTGGCCGTCGACGACGGCCTGGGCCAGCGACTGCAGGTCCAGGCCGGCGAACAGCCCGCGGGCGGTGTCGGCCACCGAGCGGCGCAGCAGGTAGCCGAGCAGCTCGTCCTCGCGGCCCTCCTCGCCGGCCTCGAACTCGATCTTGCCGCGCAGCACCGCGGGCACCGCCGCCAGGTCGATCGGCCGTGCCACCGCCGGGTGCTCACCGGTCACCGCGGAGCGGTGCAGCGCGGCGGCCGAGACCGTCTCGGCGGCGGCGATGGCGAACCGGGCCGACACCCCGGAGCGCTGGTCGACGGCGTTGGATTCGCGCAGGTGGCCGACGAAGCGCGCGAGCACCTCCAGCAGGTGGTCGCCGACCTCGGCGGGCAGGTCCGCCTCCTGGCGCACCAGCGAAACCTCGTCGTCGACGTCCAGCGGGTAGTGGGTGCGGATCTCCGCGCCGAAGCGGTCCTTCAACGGCGTGATGATCCGGCCGCGGTTGGTGTAGTCCTCGGGGTTCGCGGTGGCGACCAGCAGCACGTCCAGCGGCAGCCGCAGGCTGTAGCCGCGGATCTGGATGTCCCGCTCCTCCATCACGTTCAGCAGCGCCACCTGGATCCGCTCGGCCAGGTCGGGCAGCTCGTTGACGGTGACGATGCCGCGGTGCGCGCGGGGCACGAGTCCGAAGTGGATCGTCTCCGGGTCGCCCAGCGAACGGCCCTCGGCGACCTTCATCGGATCCACGTCGCCGACGAGGTCGCCGACCGAGGTGTCCGGGGTGGCCAGCTTCTCCACGTACCGCTCGCTGCGGTGCCGCCAGGCCACCGGCAGGTCGTCGCCGAGTTCGGCGGCGCGGCGGCGGGAGGCCGGGGTGATCGGCTGCAGCGGGTGCTCGCCGAGCTCCGAGCCCGCGATGACCGGCGTCCACTCGTCCAGCAGTTCGGTGAGGCTGCGCAGCAGCCGCGTCTTGCCCTGCCCGCGTTCCCCGAGCAGCACGACGTCGTGCCCGGCGATCAGGGCGCGTTCCAGCTGCGGCAGCACGGTCTGGTCGAAACCGACGATGCCGGGCCACAGCGAGCGGCCGGAGCGCAGCGCGGTCAGCAGGTTGGCGCGCAGCTCGGCCTTGACGCTGCGCGGGGCGTGGCCGCTGGACCGCAGCTCCCCCGCCGTGCGGGGCAGCCCTTCGGGTGGAGTCGGGGTCGTCACTCCTTCGACGCTACCGGCACGAACCGACACGCGCTGCCATAGCAGAAAGGATTTCGCATGTCGCCGCGCGAGAGTAGAAACACCAGGTAACCCGCGACGGCACGCGCAGGAGGATCAAGTGGCCCTGGAGATCGAGGTGGACCCCGGCGAGGCCGGTTTCGACGCCGCCCGGCTGAACCGAATCGACCAGCACTTCGCCAGGTACGTGGAGGCCGGCAAGCTGCCGGGCTGGCTGGCGCTGGTGTCCCGGCAGGGCAAGATCGCGCACCTGTCTACGCACGGCATGCGCGACGTCGCCGCCGGCGCCCCGGTGCAGACCGACACCCTGTTCCGGATCTACTCCATGACCAAACCGGTCACCTCGGTGGCGATCATGATGCTGCACGAGGAGGGCGCCTTCGAGCTCACCGACCCGGTCAGCGACTTCATCCCGTCATTCGCCGACCTGCGCGTGTACAGCGGCGGCACCGCCCGCGCCCCGCAGACCCGGCCGGCGGGCGAGGACATGCGGATCTGGCACCTGCTGACCCACACCTCCGGCCTCACCTACGCCTTCCACTACCTGAACCCGGTGGACGAGCTCTACCGCCGCGCCGGCTTCGAGTTCGGTATGGCCGACGACCTCGACCTGGCGGGCTGCTGCGACGAGTGGGCGAGCATGCCGCTGCTGTTCGACCCCGGCGCGGCCTGGAACTACTCGGTGGCCACCGACGTGCTGGGCCGGATCGTGGAGGTGGCGTCCGGGCAGACGCTGGACGAGTTCTTCCGCACCCGCATCTTCGAGCCGCTGGGCATGACCGACACCGGCTTCGCGGTGGACCGCGCCGACGCCGACCGGCTCGCCACCCTCTACGCCGCCGACCCGCAGGGCAAGGCCCGGCCGCACCCGAAGCAGGCGGAGCTGGGCGCGGCGGCGTTCGAGCTGCCCAAGGCCCTCTCCGGCGGCGGTGGGCTGTTCTCCTCGGCGCACGACTACCACCGGTTCACGCAGATGCTGCTGCGCGAGGGCGAACTCGACGGGGCCCGCCTGCTCGGCAGCCGCACGGTGCAGTACATGACCCGCAACCACCTGCCCGGCGGCGCGGATCTGGAAACCCTGGCGCTCGGCTCGTTCTCGGAGGTGGCCAACGCGGGCAAGGGCTTCGGGCTGGGCTTCGCGGTGATCGACGACCCGATGGCGGCGAAGGTGATCAGCTCCCCGGGCGAGTTCTCCTGGGGCGGCCTGGCCAGCACCGCGTTCTGGGTGGACCCGGTGGAGGACCTGACGGTGCTGTTCATGACCCAGCTGATGCCGTCGGGCACCCACCCGATCCGCTCCCAGCTGCACCAGCTGGTCTACCAGGCCCTGGTGGACTAGGGACAGCTTCCAAACTCATCCTGCACAGCGGTGCGGGTAGCGGAACCTCAGACGCCGCCTGGCTGTGGGATCCCCGATTTGTGTATGACCAGCGGCATCGGGGCTGTCCTCACCAGGCGACGTCTGAGAACCCGCGGCGGTGCCGGTTGCGAGAGTGGGCCTATACCGGACGAAATCCGGCTCACGACGCGAGCACGCGGGATTCGCCGACCGCCAGGTCCCACAGCTGCTCCGGGTCGCGGCCGGCGTCGCGCCAGGCCTTGCGGATCCGGGTCAGCGGCTCCGTGACCGGCTCGCGGGTCAGCACGAACGTGCCCCAGTGCATGGTCGCCGCGTACGTCGCGCCCAGGTCGGCCACCGCCTGCACGGCCTCCTCCGGGTCCATGTGCACCGGCTTCATGAACCACCGCGGGTCGTACGCGCCGATCGGCACCATCGCCACGTCGATGCCCGGGTAGCGCTGCGCGATCTCGGCGAAGTGCGGCCCGTAGCCGCTGTCCCCGGCGTGGAAGATCCGGTGCTCCGGGCCCGTGATCACCCAGCTGCCCCACAGGCTGCGGCAGGTGTCGCGCGGGCCGCGGCGACTCCAGTGCCGCGCGGGCGCGAAGTCGAACGTCAGCCCGGCGACCTCCACCGACTGCCACCAGTCCAGCTCGACGACGTCGGTGAAGCCGCGGCGCCGGAACCAGCGGCCCAGCCCCGCGGGCACCAGCACCGGAGTGGCGCGCGGCAGCCGCAGCACGGTGGGCGCGTCCAGGTGGTCGTAGTGGTTGTGGCTGATCACGACCGCGTCGATGGGCGGCAGCTCGCCGAAGGCGACGCCCGGCGGCGTCAGCCGTCGCGGCACGCCGGGAATCCGCGACGACCAGACCGGGTCGGTGAGCACCGTGGCACCGGCCGTCCGCACCACGTACGTCGAGTGGCCGACCCAGGTGACCGAGGTGTCCTGCGCCGTCACTGACGGCAATCCGGTGCGCAGCACCGGGATCCGGTCGGCGTCCTCCACCCTGCCGCGGAACCCGCCGGTCCACATCAGCCGCATCACGTCGCGGAAGCTGGGCAGCGGCTCGTGCAGGCGGTCCGCGTAGGAGGACTGGATCATCGGCTGCTGGTACTCGGGTCGCACCCGACCAGATTGCCCTGCCCTGCCGCGGGTCCGCACCCGCGGCGTCAGAACGCGGGCCAGGGGATGGCCGGCCATTCCCCGGACGGCGCGGGGAACACACCGTCGGCCAGCAGCCGCTCGATGCGCGCGTTGACCGCCTGGACTTCCTTCGGCGTGACGTGTTCGGCCAGCTCAGCGGCCAGCTCGCCCTCCATCAGGGCACGCAGCTCGCCCAGCCGGTCGACGACGTCGCCCGGCAACGGCTGCCCGATCCAGCCCCACAGCACGGTGCGCAGCTTGTCGTCGGTGTTGAGGCTCACGCCGTGATCGACGCCCAGCACCCGGCCGTCCGGGGAGTGCAGGATGTGCCCGCCCTTGCGGTCGGCGTTGTTGATCACGATGTCGAGCACCGCCAGCAGCCGCAGCCGCTCGTGGTCGGCGTGCGCCAGCACGACCGGATCGCCGCGGTGGTCCTGGGCGCGCAGCACCGCCAGCCAACCGTCCGGAACCTCGCCCGGGGCGACGATGTCGACCAGCTGCGAGTCCTCCTCGGTGTCCACCCACAGCTGCACCATGCCCGGCCCGAACGGGCCGTCGCGCAGCAACGTCGGCGGGATCAGCCCCCAGCCGGTGGCCTCGGACAGCAGGTAGGACGCGACCTCGCGGCCGGCCAGCGTGCCGTCCGGGAAGTCCCATAACGGCCGCTCGCCGCGCACCGGCTTGTAGACGCACTCGGCGGAAACGCCGTCGGACTCGATCCCGCAGAACAGCGTCGCGTTGGACGCCTCCACCAGCCGGCCTTGCACGTCCAGCCGACCATGCCGGAGCAGCTCCGCGACCGCGGGATCCCCGGCGCGCACGTCGGTCAGACCTCTTCCGAGCGGCGGTAGCCGTTCTGCCGCGGGCAGATGTGCCCGGCGGGATCCAGCGGTTCCGCGCACAGCGGGCACGGCTTGCGGCCCGCGTTGATGACGCGCTCGGCGCGCTCGGCGAACGCCCGCGCGTGCGCGGGGCTGAGGAATACCCGCAGCGCGTCGGGGCCTTCTTCGGTGTCGTCGAGCACCACCGACTCGTCGATCTCCTCCTCGGTGACCGCGAGCAGCTCGACGACCACCGCCTCGGTTTCGGCGTCCCAGCCCAGCCCCATGGTGCCGACCCGGAACTCCTCGTCGACCGGCACCGCCAACGGATCGGTGTCGACCAGGTCGTCGGGGATCTGGCTGGGCAGATCGGTGTTGAACCGGCGCTGCACTTCCTCCAGCAGCGCGCCAATGCGTTCGGCCAGCACCGACACCTGCTGCTTCTCGAGCTGCACGCTCACGGTGCGGACGTCCTCGGACGCCTGAAGGTAGAAGGTGCGATCGCCGGGTTCCCCGACCGTTCCGGCGACGAATCGGTCGGGTTGACGGAAGACGTGGATGACACGAGCCATGACTCCTCCGACCCTAGGCCACCGCGCGCCAGGCGTGCGCGGCTGGCCCCCGTTTCCTTCATCACCGTTTGGAACCGGCCCGGCTGCCACCGGGCCATCCGCCGGTTTACTCGCTGAACGGGCCTCTCGACCACCGGTTTCACCGTTGTTCGCCGATGGCGAACTACGGCGCGCCGCGTCCGGTGCCGATACCCTCACGGACGGTGGTCAAGATCGCGGGATGGAGCACGCCATGAGCATGCGCGAACTACGTCGCCCGCACAGGCTGCGCAGCGGGGACACCGTGGCGCTCGTCGCGCCCGCCGGGCCGGTGCCCGAGGACCTGCTCGAAACCGGGCTGGAGCAGCTGCGTTCCTGGGGCCTGAACACCAGGGTCGGCAAGCACGTCCGAGATCGCCACCCGCGCCTGAACTACCTCGCGGGCGCCGACGCCGACCGCGCCGCCGACCTGCAGGAGGCGTGGTGCGATCCGGACGTCACGGCGGTGTTCTGCGTGCGTGGCGGCTACGGCAGCATGCGGCTCCTCGACCACCTGGACTGGACCGAGATGGCCGCGGCCGGGCCGAAGGTGTTCACCGGCTCCAGCGACATCACGGCCCTGCACGACGCGTTCGCCACCCAGCTCGGCCTGGTCACGGTGTTCGGGCCGATGGCGGCGACCAAGGCGTTCACCGAAGACGCGGCCGCGCGGGAACACCTGCGCCGCACCCTGTTCCAGCCCGAATCGGTCACCATCCTGACGCGCTCCACCGCGGACGCGCTCGTGCCCGGGCGGGCGCGGGGCATCACCTACGGCGGCAACCTGAGCATCGTCGCGGGTTCCTTCGGCGCACCGGACGCACCGACGCCGCCGGAGCGAGGCATCGCCATGCTCGAAGACGTCACCGAGGACCCGTACCAGCTGGACCGGTTCGTCACGCAGCTGCTGCGCGCCGGCTGGTTCGACCACGCCGCCGGGATCGCGCTCGGTTCGTGGACGGAGTGCGGGCCGCTGGAGGAGGTTCGCGCCGTGATGTCGGACCTCCTGGGCGGCCTGGGCGTGCCGGTCCTGTGGGAGCTGGGCTTCGGCCACTGCACGGCCCAGCGCACCATCCCGCTCGGGGTGGCCGCCGAACTCGACACCGACGCGCAGCGCCTCTCGATCCTGCAGCCGGCACTGCTCTAGTTGACGGGCACTCGTCTTTGAAGCGGCGCAGCCGCTTAGCCCACCCTCGCAACTAGCGCCGCCGCGGGTTCTCAGACGTCGTCTGGCGAGGACAGCCCCGAAGCCGCGTATTGGTCGGGGATCCCACAGCCAGGCGGCGTCTGTAACTCCCGCAGGGGGGCCGCAACTTGCACCGCCACGCAAAACGAGTCTGGAAACAGCCTCTCTAGTTGGCCTTCTTCCGGGCGTAGTGCTGGCGGGCCTTCGCCCGGTTCCCGCACCGCGCCATCGAGCACCACTGCCGGTTTCCCGCCGGGGAAACGTCGAGGAAGCGGATCCCGCAGAGGTGGAAGGCGCAGACCGCGACGCGCGGGAACGGTTCGGTGGCGAGGAGGTCGATCGCGTCGACCGCGACCGCCGCCAACGCGGCCCGCACCGGGTCCTCCGGCGGCGGGCGCCGGGCCTCCACCGACCCGTCCGGGTGCACGCGCAGCTGCGCCGTGGCGCGGTTCTCCGCGCGGGCCGCTTCGTTGATCAGGTCCACATCGGACTCCGCGATGCCGAGTTCCCGGATCCGGCCCTGCAGCGCCCGATCGATCGCCTCGCGCAACTCGCGCGCGAACGCGACGTGCGCGTCCGCGGGCTCGCCGTCGGCGCGGAGCCCCGCTTCGCGCAGCCATTCGGCCAACCGATCCGGCGTCACCAGCAGCTCGCGGCCTCCGCGGTAGCGGTCGCGCAGCGTGTTGACCAGATCGAGGCAGGGACGACCGCCGTCCCAGATCCAATCACCCATTCTCGCCCTCTCCACCGGCCTTCGATGTGGCATCGCCTTCGCTGTGGCATTCTAGTTGCTAACCCTCTAAGACGGTTAGAAATGGAGTTCGCCGGATGCCGACCGAAGAAGTCGCCCTGATCAACGACTTGCGCGTGCACTACACGCGGGCGGGCAGCGGCCCGGGCCTGGTGCTGCTGCACGGCTGGCCGCAGACCAGCCACTGCTGGCGGAAGCTGATCCCGGAGCTGGCCCGCACCCACACCGTGATCGCACCGGACCTGCGCGGCTACGGCCGGACCGACAAGCCCCAAGACGGCTACGACAAGCGCACGATGGCGGCTGACATCGCCGCCCTGGTCGAGTCACTGGGCTTCGAGACGGTCAGCGTCGTCGGACACGACCGCGGCGCGCGGGTGGCACACCGCTGGGGCCTGGACCGCCCGGCGCAGATCGACCGGCTGGCGGTACTGGACATCGTGCCGACCCGCGAGATGTGGCGGCGGCTGAACACCGAGTCCGGCATGGCCTACTGGCACTGGCTGTTCCACATGCAGCCGGGCCTGCCGGAACGGCTGGCCGGCGCCGACGTCGCGGGCTACCTCGGGCACTTCTTCGAGCACTGGACGGTCAACCGGCACGGCCTGGACGCGGCGGCGATCGACGAGTACGTGCGCGCCTACTCCGCGCCCGACGCGCTGCGCGCCGGTTTCGACGACTACCGGGCGTCGTTTCCGCACGACAACGAGCACGACGATGCCGACGCGGCGGCGGGCCGGAAGCTGGCCATGCCGGTGCTGGCGCTGTGGGGCTCGGCCGGCCTGCCCTCCCGGCTGCCGATGCGCGACATCTGGCTCGACTACGCCGAGGACCTCACCAGCGCCGAGATCCCGGACTGCGGCCACTTCCTGCCCGAGGAACGCCCGGAAGCGGTGCTGACGCACCTGCGGGAGTTCCTGAAGGCGGCTTGATACCTTCGGGCCCATGCGCGTCCGCCCCATCTCCCCCGACCTGCTGGCCGCGGAGGTGGTGGAGCACATCGACGCGCTGCGGGGGCGCTGGGCGCGGGTGGCGGTGGACGGCGCACCCGCCGCCGACACCGGCGATTTCGCCGACGTTCTAGTGGAACCGCTGCGGGCGCTGGGGCGCGAGGTGGTCCGGGTGCGCACCGCGGACTACCTGCGCCCGGCCTCGCTGCGGCTGGAACACGGCCACCACGACCCGGACTCGTTCTACGAGAGCTGGTTCGACCTGAAAGCCCTGACCCGCGAAGTGCTGACCCCGTTGTCCGCGGGCGGAAACGGCCAAGTGCTACCGGCCTTCTGGGACGCCGAGGCGGACCGCTCGCCCCGCCTCCCCCGCATCACCCTCCCGCCCCGGGGAGTGGCCATTGTGGACGGACCACTGCTGCTCGGCGCGGGCCTGGACTTCGACTTCGCGATCCACCTCTGGCTCCCGGAAGCCGCCCTGCAGCGGCGAACCCGGGAACCGGACCGCTGGACGCTGCCGGCATTCCGGCGCTACGCCGAAGAAGTCGCCCCGGAGCGCCTCGCGGACCACGTGATCCGCGTCGACCGACCAGGCCGCCCCGCCGTCATCGACAGCCTGGACTGAAGCCGACCAAAACACGAAGGCGCGTATCACAAAATGTGTCACACTCGGTGGCATGGGCACGCTGAACGTTCGCACCGATGAAGCCATGGAGACCGCGCTGAAGGCGTTAACCGGCGATTCGCGGAGCCGGTCCGAGGCGGTCCGCTACGCACTCCTGCGCACTTACAAAGAGATCCTGCTTGAGCAGGCAGAGCAGGATGCCGAGCGACTCAAGGAAGATCCGGACGACCAGGCCGAAATGCTGGCCATACAGCGGTTCATGGGAGTCGCCGAGTGATCTTCCGGGGAGCCGTGTACGAGATCAGAGCACTCCCCGGAACGCGCGGACACGGGCAACAAGGCAAGCGGTACGCCGTAATCATCCAATCCGACCGCTTCTCGACCAGCACAGTCGCGGTCGCTCTCACTTCCACCCGGGCAGGCGCAGCTGCCTACCGGCCCGAGATCGAGCTGAACGGCACCAAGAGCCGGATTCTTACCGACCAGATCTACTCGGTGTCGCCGGATCGGCTGGGCGACTTCAAAGGCTCGCTCGACGCCAACGAGCTCGCGGAGCTGGACCGGGCCTTACTGCTGCGATTCGGCCTGATCTGACTCCTACGCCACGCGGCGTTCCACGGACGGGACGGCGGCCAGGAGCGTTTTCGTGTAGTCGTGGCGGGGGTCGAGCAGGACCTGTTCCACCGGGCCGACCTCCACCAGGTCTCCCCGGTACATCACCGCCACCCGGTCCGCGATGTTCCAGGCCAGGCCGAGGTCGTGGGTTATCACCAACGTCGACAGGCCGCGTTCGACCCGCAGGCGCAGCAGCAGCGCCAGGATCTCGCCGCGCACCGTCGCGTCCAGCGACGCCACCGGCTCGTCGGCGATCAGCACCCGCGGTTCCAGCACCAGCGCGCCGGCGATCACCACGCGCTGCCGCTGGCCGCCCGAGAGCTCCTGCGGCAGGCGGCCGAAGAACTTCTCCGCCGGCCGCAGCTCCGCCGCCTCCAGCGCCGCCGCGACCCGGCCCCGCTCGTCGTCGGCGATGCCGTGGATCCGCAGACCTTCCGCCACCGCTTCGTAAACCGTGTGCCGGGGGTTGAGCGCACCGGTCGGGTCCTGCAGCACCAGCTGCACCTGCTTGCGGTACTCGCGCAGCCCCGCGCTGCCGGTCGGCAGCGGCACGCCGTCGAAGCGCACCGCTCCGCCGGTCGGCCGCTGCAGCCCCAGCATCGTCCGGGCCAGCGTCGTCTTGCCGGAGCCGGACTGGCCGACCAGCGCGACGATCTCGTTCTCGCCCACCTCCAGGTCCACCCCGCGCACCGCGCGCACGGCCTGCCCGGAGCGGCTGGTGAAGTCGACCGACACCGCCTCCGCCGACAGCAGCGCAGGCCCGCTCGGCGTCCCTTCGGTAAGCCGGAACCGCGGGTCGCCGACGGTCGGGAAGGCGCTGGCCAGCGCCTGGGTGTGGGCGTGCTGCGGCTCGGTCATGACCTGCCGCGACGGGCCGTGCTCGACGACCTGCCCCTGGTACATCACCGCCAGGCGCTCGCAGCTGGCCGACAGCACCGACAGGTCGTGGCTGATCATCAGCAGCGCGATACCGCGCTCGGCGACCAGCCGGCCCATCAGATCCAGGATCTGGGCCTGCACCACCACGTCCAGCGCGGTGGTCGGCTCATCGGCGATCACCAGCCGCGGCTCGCAGGCCAGCGCCATCGCGATCATCACCCGCTGCTTCTGCCCGCCGGAGAGCTCGTGCGGATAGGCGCCGGCCCGGTCCGCGGGCAGCTCCACCTGCGCGAGCAGCTCCGCGACCCGCTTGCGCAGGTCGCCGTTCGCCCGGCCGTGCAGCTTGATCGGCTCGGCGATCTGATCGCCGATGGTGCGCACCGGGTTCAACGCGTGCATGGCGCCCTGGAACACCACCGACGCGCTCGCCCAGCGCACCGCGCGCAGCTGCCCGAACGTCATCTCGCGCACGTCCTGGCCGTCCAGCAGGATCTCGCCGTCGATTTGCGCCGAACTCGGCAGCAGCCGCAGCACGGACATCGCCAGCGTCGTCTTGCCGCAGCCGGATTCCCCGGCCAGGCCCAGGGTTTCGCCCTCGGCGAGGCTCAGGCTCACGCCGCGCACCGCGGGCTCCTCGGCGCCCCGGTAGGTCACCGAAACGTCCCGGAATTGCAGAATCGGACTCACCGCCGCCCCCGCAGCCTCGGATTGAACACGGTTTCCAGCGCCCGCCCGCACAGCGTGAAGCCGAGCACCACCAACACGATTCCCAGGCCCGGCGGCAGCAGGTACCACCACGCGCCGCCGGTGACCGCGCCGGTGTCCATCGCGGACTTCAGCATCGAGCCCCACGACACCATGCTCGGATCGCCCAGGCCCAGGAACGACAGCGTCGACTCGGCGATGATCGCGCTGGCCACCGACAGCGTCGTGTTGGCGAACACCAGCGGCAGCACGGCGGGCAGCACGTGGCGGCCGATGACGTGGCCGTGCCCGGCGCCCAGCGCCCGCGCCCGCTCGATGTAGGGCCGGGCCTCGACCGTCAGCGTCTGCGCGCGCACCATCCGCGCCGTCGGCGGCCACGCCGTCACCCCGATGGCCAGCACGATCGTCCACAGCCCGCGGGCGAGCACCGTCGACAGCGCGATGGCCAGCACCAGCGACGGCAGGACCAGGAAGAAGTCGGTGAAGCGCAGCAGCACTCGGGAGGTCCAGCCGCCGAAGTGCGCGGCGAGCACTCCCACCACGGTGCCGATCAGCACTGACAGCACAGCCGCCGACAAGCCGACGACCAGCGACACTCGCGCGCCCCACCAGGTCAGCAGCAGCACCGAGCGTCCGGACTCGTCGGTGCCGAGCCAGAACTCACCGCTCGGCGCCTGCAGCGGCCGGCCCGGCGCCCGCGTCACGTCCAGCCCGCCGGCGTCGGTGAGCAGCGGCGCGAACAACGCCAGCGCGCCGACCACGACCAGCACCACGAGGCCCGCCAGCCCGGCCCGGTCCGCGCGGAAGACGCGCCACGCCTCGGCCGCCCGGGCCCGGCGGCGGGCCCGGACGATCTGCCCAGCGGTGGCCGTCATGATTCCCGCACCCTCGGATCGAGCACCCGGTAGAGCACATCGGCCAGCACGTTCATCACCACCACGCTCCCCGCAAGCACGATGAAAATGCCTTGCAGCAACGGAAGATCCGGCACCCGCAGCGCCTCGTAGGTGAGCAGCCCGAGCCCCGGCCAGGAGAACACCGTCTCCACGGTGATCGCGCCCCCGACCACGAGGCCCAGCCGCAGGAAGATCAGCGTGACGGTGGGCAGCAGCGCGTTGGGCACCGCGTGCCGGCTCCGCACCAGGTCCTCGCGCAGGCCCTTGGCGCGGGCGGTGGTCAGGTAGTCCTCGCCCATCTCCTCGAGCAGCGACGAGCGCATCACCATCAGGTACTCGGCGTAGATCACCGCCACCATCGTCAGCGCGGGCAGCACCAGGTGGTGGGCGATGTCGAGGACCTGCGGCAGCAGCTCCGGCGGCGTGTCCGGCGAGGAGATCCCGCCGACCGGGAACATGCCCGGGATCGGCCCGAAGCCGACGCCGAAGGCCATCAGCACGATCAACCCGAGCCAGAACGTCGGCACCGACCACAGCGTCAGCGCGATCGACGTCGACGTCTTGTCGAACGCGCCGCCGTGCCGCCACGCCGCGCGCGAGCCCATCCACAGCCCCAGCAGCACGGCGATCACGGTCGCCGTGCCCACCAGCAGCACGGTCGGGCCGATGCGGCCGAGGATCAGCTCGCCCACCGGGCGGCTGTAGGTGTAGGAGGTGCCGAGGTCACCGCGCAGCAGGTTGCCGAGGAAGTCCAGGAACTGCTTCCACAGCGGCTGGTCCAGGCCGAACCGCTCGCGCAGCGCAGCAATCTGCTGCTCGGTGACCGGCGCGCCGTGGGTCATGGTGCGCACCGGGTCGCCAGGCATCACCCGGAACAGGAAGAAACCCAGCACCGCCACCAGGAACAGGCTCACCAGGCCACCGCCCAGCTTGCCGCCCACGTAGCGGGCCACCCGGCGGCCGCCGCCGGTGGGCGGCGCCGGTTCTGCGACTGTCGCGAGCGCTTGGGACACGGTTCACTCCCGGTTGTCGGCGGTCGCCCGGCGGCGGACCACCACCAGCGCGACCACGACGCCGACCAGCACCACGACCCCGCCGAGCACCCAGGCGACGCCGGTGTAGTCGGTGCCCGAGCCGTTCAGCGCCTTGTCGGTGGGCTGGGCGCCGTAGTAGCCCCAGTAGCCCTGCTGCGCCACGATCACGCCATCTGCCTTCGGTTGCAGGGTGAACCCGCTGTAGCGGTCGGCCCGGTAGGCCTCCAGCGAGTTCTGGTACCACAGGATCAGCCCGGCGGCCTGGTCGTAGAACCGGGCCTGCGCCTGCTTGACCAGATCGACGCGCTTGCCCTGGTCGAACTCGCCGAGCTGCCGGTTGTACAGGTCGTCGTACTGCTGGTCGCACAGGAACGTGTCCGGGTTGCCGCCGCCGCTGGGGCTCGGCCGGGACGCGCAGGTCTGCAGCCGCAGCACGTAGTCCGGGTCCGGGTTGGCCGACCAGCCGCTGATCACCATGTCGTAGTCGGCGCTGGTGGTGCGGTCGTTGAGCTGGTTGTCCGACACCGGCTGCAGTTCGACGTTGATGCCCAGATCGGCCAGCCAGCGCTTGACGAACTCGCCGACCTGCGTGTCCTCCGAGCGGGAGCCGTGCAGCACGAGGTTGAGCTCCAGCGGCTCGCCCTGCGGGGTCCGGCGGATGCCGTCGGCGCCGCGGGCGTAACCCGCCTCGTCGAGCTTGCGGTTGGCCGCGGCCGGGTCGAACGAGCGCGACTGCGGCGGCGTCCACTGGTAGTCGGAGAAGATCGGCGGCAGGTACCCGCCGCCCTCCTGGCCGTAGCCGCCGAGCACCCGGTCCACCAGGACCTTCCGGTCGATCGCCTGGTCGATGGCCTGCCGCACCCGCACGTCCTTCAGCGCCGGGTGACCGGTGCCGATCGGCTGGTTCTCGCTGTTGGACGCGCCCGGGTTGAGCGACAGTTCGAAGAACCGCCGCCCCTGGCCCTTGACCTGCTCGATGTCGGCCTCCCCGGCCAGCGCGTCGAACTGCGCCGGGGTGAGCTTCTGGACGACGTCGACGTCGCCCTTGCGCAGCGCCTGCACCGCGGCGTCGCTGTTCTTGAACTGGACGAACTGCAGCCCGGCGACCTTCGGCGCACCGCGCCAGAACTCGGGGTTGGCGGTCAGCGTGACGTCCTGCTCCGCGCGGTAGCCGGTGAGCGTGAACGGCCCGCTGCCGACCACCGGCATCTGGTCGTTGGCGAAGCTCGCGATGTCGGCGACCTTCGACCACACGTGCTCGGGCACGATCGGCGCGTCGATCGCCAGCATCGTGGCCTGCGGCGTCTTGGTGCGGACGACCAGCGTGGCGTCGTCCGGGGCGGTGACGGTCTCGAAGTTCTCCACGAAGTTGCCGTTGGCGGTGCTCGCGGCCGGATCGGTCATCATCCGGTTGAACGTGTAGGCGGCGTCGCGGGCGGTCACCGGCTGCCCGTCGGACCACTTGACGCCGGGCCGGATCCGGAAGGTCCAGCTCAGCCTGTCCGGTGCCGGCTCCCAGCTCTCGGCGAGTTCCGGCATCACCGAGAAGTCGTCCGGGCTGTAGGTGGTCAGCGTCGGGTAGACGCTGCGGAAGATGTCGGTGGAGGCCAACGTGTAACCCAAGAAGGGGTTAAGCGAGTCGATCTGCTGCTGCAGCCCGATCCGCAACGTCGCGCCCTCCTGACGCGCGCCGTCTTCCTGGGCGGTTGCCGGCATCGGCACCAACAAGGCGACCAGCAGCGCAGCCCAGAGCACGGCGAATCGTCTGCCCACGGTGACCCCTCCTTCGTGGTGAGTGAGAAGAAGGAACCACCTTCAGGCGCTGTTCGTCAATGGTTAACCGTCGGTTGTCTCCGACCAGCGTCACGCACAGGTACCGAACCGTTACCCGATCGGCGAGCCGCGCCTCGAATGTCTGGTCGTGGGGCATAGATTGGGCGGCGTGCGGATCTTGCTCTCAGCGGACATGGAAGGCGTCACCGGCGTCACCTGGACCGACGACGTGGTGCCTGGAACCGAGCAGTGGCAGCGCTTCCGGCGCCTGTTCACCGGGGACGTCAACGCGTGCGTCGAAGGGCTTTGCGCGGCCGGCGCCACCGGCGTGCTGGTGAACGAGGCGCATTCGGCGCAGCGAAACCTGCTGCTGGAAGACCTCGACGAGCGGGCGGTGCTGCTGACCGGGCGGCACAAGCCGCTGTCCATGATGCAGGGCATCGAGTCCGATGTGGACGGTGTGGCGTTCGTCGGCTACCACGCGGGCGCGGGCGAGGAAGGCGTCCTTTCCCACACCTACCTGGAGAACTCCATCACCGGGGTGTGGCTCGACGGCGCGCCCGCCGGGGAGGGCGGCCTCAACGCGGCGCTCGCCGCCGAGTACGGCGTGCCGGTCCTGCTGGTCACCGGCGACGACCGCGCCTGCGCCGAAGCCGCCGGTTACGCGCCCGCGGCGAAGACCGTGGCGGTAAAGGAATGCGTCAGCCGCTACGCGGCGATCTGCCGCCCGCCGGCCCGCACCGCGGCCGACATCCGCGCCGCGGCAACCGAAAGCGTGCGCCTGGCCGGGCGGACCGAAGGCGTGGTCCGGCCGCACCGCATCGAGGTGGAGTTCGACGCCGCGCACCTCGCCGCGGCCGCCGAGGTGATCCCGACCGTCGAGCAGCTGGGCGTGCGGCGGGTCGGGTTCGACGCGCCGAACATGACCGAGGCGATGAAGGCGTTCAAGATCGTGACGACCATCGCCGCGCGCGCCGTCCAGGGCATCTACGGCTGATTACAGATCGCCCCAGCGCGCGGCCTGCCACTGCACGGCCGTCGGCCGCTGCCCGGTTCGGGTGAATTCGTCCAGCGCCGCGCGGAGTTCCCGGAACGGCAGCACCGCGTCGCGCGGGAACTTCAGCGTGCTGCCCGCGTCGAACGGCAGCGCCGGCGCGTCCGCCGAAGGCTCCGGGTTGAGCGTGTGCCAGGAGTCGAGGTCGCCGTCCTCGGACTCCTCGGTGAAGTTCAGGACGCCGACCTCGGTCTCCGCGTCGGTGACGATCCGGATCTGCTGGTAGGGCCCCGCCGCGTCGGGGTCCTCGTGCGGGCGGTCCCAGACGTAGAGGTGGCTGGCGCCGGGCCGCTGCGGCCGCAGCACCCGGTCCACCAGCTCGGCCTTGTCGTCCTCGGTCTGCGCGTAGTACCGCTCGCCATCGGCCACCGCGGTCGCGACCGTGATCCCCAGTTCGGTGTTGCGGGCCCCGATCGCTTCGGCGCGCAGGGCTTCCAGGGAGGTCCGCGCCTCCTTCAGCGCCTTGATCGCCGCGCCCTGGTGGAAAACCAGGTCTCCCCAGTACGGGTGACCGAGGACCTTGTTGAGGTCGGCGTAGACCTCGTGCGTCGCCTCGATCAGCTTGTCCACGGCGTCCACCGGGACGTCGGTGAGGCGGGCGAACACGACCGCAGGCGGTTCGAGCGGGCCGGTCTCGTCCTGTGCTGGATTCGACATGCGTTCCCTGCATCCACTTCGATCATGGGCGACCCCCAGGACGCCCTGCCCAGATCTCGTTCCCCCCAAAGGCTACCGCGCGTCATCCGGCGGTCCCGCAGCGCCATCGCACGGTAGGCCGGCGATCAGCTGGCGTGGTCGCGCAGCACGCTGATCGCCGGTTCGTCCCGGACCGAGGCGAGCGACAATAACGCCCGCGCGAGCCCGTCCGGATCGTCGAATCCGAGCTCCTCGACCAGATCGTCAGGCAGGCTGAGCATCGACAGCGCGACGCCGAGCATGCCCGCGTCCAGCAATCCCGCGCCGCGGCGGCTCATCCGGCGCCCCACCGCGGCCTGCAACTGCACCGCGGTGTCCACATTGGCCTCGGTGATGTCTCCGAGCGCCTCCCGCACCTCGGGATTGCGCACCGCTTCCAGGTGCAGCTCGAACAGAGCCAGGAACTGGGATCGCGCGCTCGTCGACATCCGTCGCAGCATCGCCGCGTACAGCGCGGTGATGTCCTCACCGGTGACGTCGGCGGGGACCTGGCTGCGCAGGCCGCGCAGCGCCTCGGTGTGCTGTGCGGCGAGGTAACGCGCAACGGCCAGGAACACCGCGCTGCGCGTCGGGTAGTAGTTCTTGGTCGTGCCCTCTGGAACCTCGGCCTCGCGATCGATGGCGCGGTGCGTCAGCCCGCGGCCTCCATCGCGTGCCAGCACCTCGATGGCGGCGTCGGCGAGCAGTTCCCGGCGGTTGCCTCGTTGCGGCATGCATCCCCTGGCGGTTCGATCTTGCAGGCTGATCAACAGCGTAGCCCGCACACCACACCAGTGGTGGGCAGGGGCACGCCGCGCGCCTTGACCGGCACCCCCACGATTGGTATAGACCTCATGTCCGCGATCACCTCGCCACGGGAGCGCAAGATGTCGGAAACAGGCCCGGTTCACGCCGAGCAAACGCTGGAACACCTGCGAAAGATCGGCGCGCACAACGCCGAGGCCCTGCGGGCCGCCGCCGACCGCCTCTTCGCCGCCATCCGGGCGGACGGCCTGGTGTTCACCGCAGGCGCGGGCCACTCGCTGGCCGGCGTCATGGAGTCGTACTACCGGGCAGGCGGCCTGGCCGCGGTCCGGCCGCTGTACCACCCGGACCTGCTGCCCCTGCACGGCGCGGTGGCCAGCACCAGGACCGAACGCCGCAGCGGCCTGGCCGAGGAGGTGCTCACCGCGGCCGGTTTCCGGGGCGGCGCGGACGCGCTGGTGGTGTTCTCCAACTCCGGGGTGAACCCGTATCCGGTGGAGCTGGCGAAGCTCGCGCGCGCGGCGGGCTCGACGGTCGTCGCGATCACCTCGCCGATGGCCAGCGCCGAGGCCCCGAAGCGCGCGGGCACGACGCTGGCCGAAGAAGCCGAGATCGTGCTGGACACCCTGGTCCCGGGCGGCGACGCGAGCTACCCGGCGGCGGCGCCGGTGACGGCGCCGCTGTCCTCGATGGCGAACGCGTTCCTGTGGAACATGCTGCTGGTGCAGATGTACGACCTGGCCGGCGCGGCAGGCGTCGACCTGCCGGTCTGGCGCAGCTCGAACACGGTCGGCGGCGACGAAGCCAACGCGGCCAACCTGGCGCACTACGGGGCGCGGGTGCCGGGCCTGAACTAGTCCGAGCCGAACTGCTCGGCCAGTTCCGCGATGCGGCGCAGCTGCGCGGCCCGCTCCGCGGCGAGCTGCTGCTCCGGGTCGACGGCCTCGTCGGCCTGGACCAGCAGCGCCAGAGTCTCGCGGACCGCGCCGGCCGGCGGTTGCGCGACGGCCTCGACGAGCTGGTCCACCGCGTCGTCGAGCCGGTCGGGTTCGACGACGGAGTTGGCCAGGCCGAGCCGCAAGGCCTCTTCCGCCTGAATTTCCCGCCCGGTCAGGCAGATTTCCACGGCTTTCGCGTAACCGACTGTTCTGACCAGGGGCAACGTGCCGCCAAGATCCGGCACAAGCCCCAGCCCGGTCTCCGCCATGCGCAGCCGGGCATCGGTGGTGAGCACGCGCAGGTCGCACGCCAGGGCGAGCTGGAAACCAGCGCCGATGGCGTGCCCCTGCACGGCCGCGATGGTTACCCGATCGGGTTCACGCAGCCAGCTGAACCCCTGTTGGAAGCCGGCGATCTCGGCATCGGCCTGTTCGGTGGGGCGCTGGGCCAGCGCGGCCAGCCCGGGCGCCCCGTCGACGTCGGCGAATCCGAAGAGCCGGCGATCCAGGCCGGCCGAGAACGACCGACCCGCGCCGCGCACCACCACGACCCGGACCTCCGCGCCCAGGGATCGTCCGATCTCCCGCAGCGCTTGCCAGGTGTGCGGTGTCTGCGCGTTGAGCTTGTCCGGGCGGTCCAAGGTGATCGTGGCCCGCCGCCCGTGGATCGTGAACCCCACACCGCCACGATCCAACAGGCCGGCGTCCACTATCGAATCCGCCAAGCGGACCTCCATTGCAGATCTGAGCAGATCGCTGGAGTCGTGCTATGTCGTCGATGCCGACGGCCGGTGGCCGTCGAGCTCACTTCTTCTTCGAGCGCGTCGCGCCCCCGCGGCCCCGCAACTGCACGCCTGATTCGCTCAGGACGCGGTGCACGAACCCGTAGGACCGGCCGGTCGATTCGGCCAGAGCGCGGATGCTCGCCCCCTTCTCGTACTTCTTTCTCAGGTCACTGGCAAGCTTGTCTCGCGCGCTACCCGTGATGCGCGCGCCTTTCTTCAGCTCAGCCACGGTGTCCCCGCCTTCCCTCTGAGCAGGTCGGGCCTCGCGACCCCTGTCAGCGCAATGATCGAACAGGAAACGCGGGAACGCCAGGCGATCATGGAAAAAAGATCGGCCAATGGTCGAGATGATCGCGCGGCGATCACCGGAATGCACTAATCCATCCGTAGTAGCGGACGCTGCGAGCGCAACCGCTCCTAGGCCAACTGGACGAGGTCCAAGTAGTCGTCCGACCAGTGATCTTCGGTCCCATCGGGGAGCAGGATGACCCGTTCCGGTTCGAGTGCCTGTACCGCGCCGGGATCGTGCGTGACCAGCACGACGGCGCCGGCGAAGCTGCGCAGCGCGTCGAGCACCTGCTCGCGGCTGGCCGGGTCGAGGTTGTTGGTCGGCTCGTCCAGCAGCAGCACGTTCGCCGCGCTGGAGACCAGGCCCGCGAGCGCGAGCCGGGTCTTCTCGCCGCCGGAGAGGGTGCCGGCGGGCTGCTGCAACTGCTCGCCCTGGAACAGGAACGCGCCGAGCAGGGTGCGCAGCTGCTGCTCGGGGGTGTCCGGCGCGGCGGTGCGGACGTTCTCCCACACCGTCGCGTCGTGGTCCAGCGTCTCGTGCTCCTGCGCGAAATACCCGATGCGCAGCCCGTGACCAGGCACGACACCGCCCGAATCGGGCTTCTCCATGCCGCCGAGCAGCCGCAGCAGGGTGGTCTTGCCCGCGCCGTTGAGACCGAGGATGACGACCTTGGCGCCGCGGTCCACCGCCAGGTCCACGCCGGTGAAGATCTCCAGCGAACCGTAGGACTTGGACAGCCCGTCGGCGGTCAGCGGGGTGCGTCCGCACGCGGCCGGCTCCGGGAAGCGGATCTTGGCGACCTTCTCCTGGGCCTGCGCCGTCTCGGCCTCGGCCAGCAGCTTCTCCGCCCGGCGGGCCATGTTCTGGGCCGCGACCGCCTTGGTCGCCTTGGCCCGCATCTTGTCGGCCTGCGCCATCAAGGTCGACGCCTTCTTCTCGGCGTTGGCACGCTCGCGGCGGCGGCGCTTCTCGTCGGCGGCGCGGGCGTCCTGGTAGCGGTCCCAGTCCATGTTGTACACGTCCGCTTCGCCGCGGATGGCGTCCAGGAACCACACCTTGTTGACCACGGCGGCCAGCAGATCCACGTCGTGGCTGATGACCACCAGGCCGCCGTCGTGGTTCTTGAGGAAGTCACGCAGCCAGTTGATCGAGTCGGCGTCGAGGTGGTTGGTCGGCTCGTCGAGCAGCAGCGTGCTGGCCGAGCCGCCACCGGGCCCGGCCTCCGACGCGGCGAACAGGATCCGCGCGAGCTCGACGCGGCGGCGCTGACCGCCGGAGAGCGTGCGCAACGGCTGGTTGAGCACCCGGTCGGGCAGCCCGAGGTTGCTGCAGATGCGCCCGGCCTCGCTCTCCGCGGCGTAGCCGCCACGCGCGGCGAAGCGCTCCTCCAGTCGGCCGTAGCGGGCGATCGCCTTGTCCCGTGCCCGGTCGTCGACCAGCTCCGCCATCGCGGTCTGGGCCTTCTCCATGTCGCGGATCAGCTGGTCCAGCCCGCGCGCGGAGAGCACCCGGTCCTTGGCCGTCACGGTGAGGTCGCCTTCGCGCGGGTCCTGCGGCAGGTAGCCGAGCTCGCCGCGGCGGACCACGTCACCCGCGTAGGGCTGGCCCTCGCCGGCGAGCACGCGCAGCGTCGTCGTCTTGCCCGCGCCGTTGCGGCCGACCAGGCCGATCCGGTCGCCGGGCTGAATGCGCAGCGTCGCGTCGGAGAGCAGGATGCGGGAGCCGGCGCGCAGTTCCAGGCCGGTGGCAGAAATCAAGGGGAACTCCGAAAGTTGGTGGTCAAGCGGTTCCATGAGCGCGCCCACCGGCGGGACCGGAGGGCGTAGGCACTGCTGATCGGCTCGGTCGCTAAACGACGACCGGGCGAATCAGCGATGGAGTGGCGCGGGGAACGCGAACCACGTAACGCTTGCTAACCACGAACCCAGTGTATCGGGCGTTGTCCACCGATTTGATCGCAGACCTCATCACGTCGGTCACACCTGGCGGTGCGCCTGCTCACAGCACGAACGTGTCGCTCCACAGCTGCGTGGTCCGGCCCGACAGGGCCTCCAGCAGCGCGGCGGCCTGATCGTCGGTCAGCGAGGCGACGAAGTCGATCACCGCTCGGCCGCGCGCCATCCGCTCCAGGCGCTCGGCGTCGACCGGCTCCGCCGCGTCGGGCGCCAGCAGCAGCTCCGGGTCGTCGCTGCGCAGCTGCGCGAATTCGGCGCGGGCCCGGTCGAACAGGTCGCGCAGCCGGTGCGGCAGCCGGGCGGCCTCGCTGCGGTCGATCAGCCAGTTGTCCAGCGCCTCGACGAGCTTGCTCAGCAGCCGGTCCTGGCCGCGCTGGTGCAGCGCGAGGTCGGGGCGCTGCAGCACGAACCGGCGGTGCACGAACTTCAGCACCTGCACCTCGTGCCACTGCTCGACCGCCAGCGCCACGTGACCGGAGCGCGTGTTCGGGTGCTCGTCAACCTGGATGCCCTCCACCAGGCGCTGAGTCCACTCCCCGGAGAAGGCCGCGATGGACCGCTCGGCGAGCTGGGACCGGTCGAAGGGCACCTCCAGCAGCTTGTTGACGAGGTTGGCGACGACCTTCTTGACCGCGCTGACGAACGCCTCGTCGTCGGCGATCCAGCCGTCCTTGGCGTGCAGCCGGCGGCGCAGCCGCTCCAGCGAGCAGCCGGGGCGCATGCCGTCACCTGCGAGGTCGGCGTCGGAGCGGGCGGCGAACTCGGCGACGTGTCCGAGCCATTCGGTCAGCTCGTGCGAGACGCTGGTGTGCTGCAGGATCCCGACGCGGTGGAAGTCCTCCAGGTCGTGGATCGCGTAGGCGATGTCGTCGGCGGTGTCCATGATCGACGCCTCGACGGTCTGCTGCCAGTCCTCGATCCGGCCGCCGAACGCCGCGCGGGCGTCGATCAGGTCGGCGAGTTCGGTGCTGTAGCAGGAGAACTTGGCCGATCCGGTGCCCGGCTGGTCCTCCGGTTCGGACGCGCCGCGCGGCGGCGAGGCCAGGTGCCGGGGATGCGGTTGCGGGCGGGACAGCCGGGTCCACGGGTACTTCAGCAGCGCGGCCCGCACCGCCGCGGTCAGGTCCAGGCCCTCGCCGCCGATGCCGCGCACGTCGATGCGGGTGACGACGCGGTAGGTCTGGGCGTTGCCCTCGAACCCGTCCGGCAGTGAGAACCGCTGCCGCGCCAACCGGTCCAGCACGCTCTCGCCGAGGTGCCCGAACGGCGGGTGCCCGAGGTCGTGGCCGAGACCGGCGGCCTCGACCACGTCCAGGTCGCAACCGCCGAGGCGGTCCAGCCGCGCCACGTTCTCCCGGTTGGCCATCAGCCGCTCGGCGATCGCCCTGGCGACCTGCGCGACCTTCAGGCTGTGGGTGAGCCGGTTGTGCAGGAGCAGCCCGGAGCCGCTGGGGCTGACGACCTGCGTCACGCCGCCGAGGCGGGCGAAGAACGCGGAGCTGGACACCCGGTCGCGGTCCGCTCGGAACGGGCTCGCGGCGAGATCCCCTGGTCCGTTGGTGAGCCCGGAGCGGCCGCTGCGCCGACCGGTCCGGGTTGGCTGCACATCCTGCATGGGCTCACGTTAGCGGCCCTGGCGGCGCGGTTGGTGGCCGACGTGATCTGATGCTTCGGTGGATGTCGTTGTCGTGGGCGGCGGCCCGGCGGGTCGTGCGGCGGCGGCTGCCTGCAGCGATACCGGCCTGCGGGTGACGCTCGTCGATCCCGCTCCGCGCCGCGTCTGGCCGCACACCTACGGGACCTGGCGCGACGAGCTGCCCCCGTCCGTGCCGACCGCGGCGATGGCGTCGGTGATGCCGCGAATGGCGGTGCACGGCACCGAACGACACGAATGGCAGCGACCGTACGCGGTGCTGGACAACACGACGTTGTGGAAGCACCTCTGGCGCCCGGACGTCGTCGAAGTGACCGGGCGCGCGACGGCCGCCGAGCACGGGCCGACGGGCTCGACGGTGGTGCTCAAGGACGGGCGGCGGATCGCGGCGGCTGTCGTGGTCGACGCGACCGGCGCCTCGCGGGCGCTCTCCGGTGGCCGCCCGGCGCATCCCGCAGCCCAGCAGTCCGCGGTGGGCTGGGTGGTCGACGCCGCAGCCGCGGACGCGTTCTGCGAACCGGACGCCGGCGTGTTCATGGATTGGCAGCCGGCGCCGCAAACCCGCGGCGGCTGGCCCACGTTCCTCTACGCGGTCCGTCTCGGCCCGGACCGGGTGCTGCTCGAGGAGACCTCGCTCGCGCGCCGCCCGGCGCTGCCGCTGGCCCTGCTGCGCAGGCGGCTCGCCGGACGGCTCGCCGCCGCCGGGGTGACCGCGCAGGAGCGGATCGACGAGGAGCGGGTTCGGTTCCCCGTCGACGATCCGCTGCCCAGGCCGGGGCGGGTGATCCCCTTCGGCGCGGCGGCGGGCTTCGTGCACCCGGCGACCGGCTTCAGCGTGGCGGGCTCCCTGCAACGCGCGCCGTGGCTGGCGGCGGCGATCAGCGCCGCGCTCCCCTCCGGCCCGACTTCCGCGGCCAGGGCGAGCTGGTCGATCCTGTGGCCGCCGCGGGCGGTGGCCGCGCACGTGCTGCGGCACCGGGCGCTGCACGCCCTGCTGTCTCTTCCCCCGGACCTGGTGCCGGAGTTCTTCGAGGCGTTCTTCCGGCTGGACGAGCCGCACCGGACGGCGTTCCTGGCCGCCGAAGGCAGCGCCGCCGGGACGACGGCCGCGATGTCGGCGCTGTTCCGCAGCGCGCCGTGGCGGATCCGCCGGCGCCTCGTGCTCGGCGGCCTTTCGGTGGGGCACCCGTCCGCCCGGCACGGACTCGGCGGCAGCTGAACCCCCTGCACCGCCTGTAGCGAAACCGCTCCGTTTCGTTGTGTCGATGGCCACAGCGTCGCCGACTGGCCGATGCTTCACGCTGGCAAAACAGGCTAGGTTGGGCCGCGGGGAGAGGCGGTGTCCTCCGCCGGGGATGAGGAACTGAGATGTCGGTGAACAGGTCGTGAACACCGTCGATGGAGCGGCATGAGTCCGGGCAACATCGACTCCGTGCTTGCGCTGGTTGACGAAGTGCGCTTCGCGTTCCAGCCGTTGATCAACATCAAGACCGGTGCCATCGTCGCGATCGAGGCGTTGGCCCGGCCGGCGGGCGCGCACGTCCAGGACCTCTTCCGGGAGGCCGCCCGGCAGCGGCGGCTGACCGAGCTGGACGTTGAACTCGCGACGGCCGCGTTGATCTCGGCGGCGGAGCACGAATCCCTGCTCCCCCTGCATCTGAACATCTTCGGCGGCACCGTCACCCACGACCTCTCCCGGCTCGACCTGCTGCGCGAGAAGCTCCACGAGGTCGGCCGCCGCGAGCAGGAGGTGACGCTGGAGATCGGCCCGCCATTCGCCCGGCTGGACTCCGCCGAGCTGCTCAGCGGGGTGGAGAAGCTGCGCGCCGACGGCTTCCAGGTCGCCCTGGACGGCGTGGGCGAGGGCGATGTGCCGCTGACCCTGATCGCCGACATCGGGCCCGCCGTGGTGAAGCTGGATCGCGGCGTGGTCGCCGGGCTGCCGGACAGCCCCGCCCGGGTCGCCGTGGTGGAGGCGGTCCGCCACCTGTGCGAGTCGACCGAGAGCCAGCTGGTCGCCGAGGGCGTGGAGAACGAGCGCCAGCTGACCGCGCTGCGCCGCAACGGGATCCGCCTGGTGCAGGGGAACCTGCTCGCCCCGGCGGCCCGGCGGCCCCCGACCGCGAGCACCGTGCCCGGCGTGGCGGCGGAGGTGACCGATCCGCACGGCCCGTCGATCAGCACCCTCGCGAGCGGGCCCCGGGTGACGGAATTCCTGTCGCCCGCGACGATGCTGCCGATCGACGCGACCGCCGACAAGGTGCGCGGCGTGCTGGCCGACCACCCGGAGATCAGCGGCGTGGTGCTGGTCGACGAGCAGAACCGGCCGCGGTGGACCATCGACCGCAACCGGTTCCTGCTCGCGGTGACCGGCCCGTACGGGCACGCGCTGCACGCCAAGCGCGCGGCGTCGCGGCTGGCCGACGAGCCGCGGGTGGTCAACACGGCGACGACGGCGATGGAAGCGCTGAGCCTGGTGACCCGCTCGGACCAGTACCGGATGTACGACGACGCGATCGTGGTCGACGAGTCGGGCCGCTGCCTGGGCGCGGTGCGGGCCGGCGACCTGATCCGCGGCATGGCGGAGCTGAAGGTGGAGGAGGCGGCGGCGCTCAACCCGCTGACCCGGCTGCCGGGCAGCGAGGCGATCGCCCGCGACGTGGCGCGCCGGATCGCCGCCGGCGAGATCTTCGCGGTGAGCTGGCTGGACATCGACAGCTTCAAGACGGTCAACGACACGGCCGGGTTCTCCGCCGGCGACGACCTGATCCGCTCGATCGGCCGCAGTCTCACCGACGCGGCGACGGCGCTGCGGTCGGTGCAGGTCGGCCACGTCGGCGGCGACGACTTCTTACTGGTGGCCGACCTCGACGACCTGGTGCAGCTGGCGAGCCTGGTGCTCGACCCGCCGCGCTCGGCGGGCGATCTCGACGTGACCGTGTCGCTGGCCACGCTGGTGTGCACGCCGACCACGGTCCACGGCTACGACGAGGCCTCCAGCAGGCTCGCGCCGCTGAAGCAGCACGCCAAGTCGCTGGCCGGTTCGAGCTGGGTCATGTCGCGACCCGGTTCGGACCGCATCGAGGTGCTCCGCGGCGCGTAACACGCACGGCGGATTGCCGAACCCTCCGTCCTTTTAGGACGGGGTTGGAGTCTGGCCGCTGGCCTTCAGGCCGGACCTTCCGTGAACCGCACTGCCATACCCCCGCCGCAATGTGATCAGTATGAAGGCGAACACGGCGGCGAGGTTCCGTCTGTACCCCAGCCAGGTACAGGCAGAGCGGCTCACGGCGTGGTCGCATACCTGCCGGGCGGTGTGGAACACCGCGCTCGCGCAACGTATTTGGGCATACAAGTCCGCGCAGCGAGCCACCGTGCGCTCCATGGAGCAGTGCTCCGGACTCACCGAGGCACGCAAGGACCACGCCTGGCTTCGAGACCTTCCCGCGCAGTGCGCCCAGCAAGTTCTCCGGCAGCTCGATACCGCCTATGACAACTTCTGGAACCCCACCCAGCCGGCGGGGTTTCCGCAATTCAAGCGCAAGCATCACCGGCAGGGTGTGACGTTCCCCGGTCAGGCGGTGCAGGTCCGCAAGGTATCGCGCCGCATGGCGCACGTGAAGCTCCCCAAGCTGGGGTGGGTACGGTTCCGGCTGTCTCGCCCACTGGGCGGCGCCGTCCGCAACGCCACGGTGTCCCGCGACGGCCTGGGATGGCACATCTCGTTCGGCATCCACCAGCCCGAACCAGCCCAGCGCCCGGTCAACACCGGCGCTGCGGTCGGGCTGGACGTAGGAATCGCCTGCTCGGTGTTCGTCTCAGACGAAGACGCCGAGCGTCAACGCCCCAACACACTGACTCCCGGCGAACGGGAGCGACTGCGGGGCTTGGAGCAACGCAAAGCCCGGCAGATCAAGTACGCCAAAAAACACAACGGAGGAAAGTACTCCAACAGACTCCGCAAGACCATCGCGGCGATAGCTGCGGTGAAGGCTCGGCAGGCCCGCAGGCGCGCGGACTGGAACCACAAGCTCACCACCGACCTGGCCAAAAACCACGGCCTGATCGCGGTCGAGGACTTGAAGGTCCGCAACATGCTCCGCTCCGCCAAAGGCACTTCCGAGCAGCCCGGCCGAGGTGTACGCCAGAAGGCTGGGTTGAACCGAAGTGTCGCCGATCAAGGATGGTTCGAGATCCGCCGCCAGCTTGGGTACAAGACCAAGCGGTGCGGCGGTGAACTGGTCGCGGTTCCGGCATCGGGTTCGTCGCAGACGTGCTCGAAGTGCCATACCCGCGACCCCGAGTCGCGTGAGGGTTGCGGCCGGTTGTTCATGTGTGTGCATTGCGGGCACACCGACCACGCCGACCGCAACGCCGCCGTGATCATCCTTGCTCGAGCATTCAGCACCGCCGGACGGAAACCCACCACCGTGTGGGAGGCGGGAACTGCCGCGAGCGGTCGCGGCAGTTCACAGAGCACGCGCAGTCCACATGGGCAAGGCACCCGCACGGGTAGCCGGTTGCGTGAACCATCATCGAACGTCACCGCAGCATGACATCGAGGAATCACCCGCCTTCAAGCGGGAGAGGACGTCAAAACCCGAACAACGAACCCGACCTGCACTCGCCGTGGATGTACTCGCTGGTCGGGCAGCCCGCGAAGACCTCCGCGGTGGTGCGGGCGCAGCAAACCCCATTCACCAACGCCGCCGACGGCGTGACCGGCAACGACGACCTGGGCACCATGTCGGCCTGGTACGTCTTCAGCGCCCTGGGCCTGTATCCGACGACGCCGGGCACCGGCCAGTTCGTGCTGAACGCGCCGCGGTTCGCCAGCGCCGTCGTGGAACTGCCAGGCGGTGCGCCGCTGAAGATCGAGGCGCCCGGTGCCGACGGTTCGAAGCTGCAGTACATCGACGAGGTGCGGATCTCCGGCACCCCGCAGGAACGGGTGTCGGTGGACCTGGAGCGGGTGCGGTCGGGCGGCACGATCGAGCACCGCCTCGCCGACCAGCCCACCGACTGGGCCACCGGCCCGGACGCCGCGCCCGCTTCCCCTTGCGCGGCACCGTGATCCGGTTCCGCCACAGCGGTCCTCGAGCCGTGGTTTAGCCGACCCGCGCAGGCTGGGTGCGGTGCCGGAAGGGCCGGCGCGGCCTGCGCACTGGAGGTTGGATCAGTGATCGAGTTCCCGCAGGGCGGGTGGACCGAGGACGCTTTCGCCGGGGTGGCGCGAGCTTTCCGGGAGAACTTCGCGATCGGCGCGGAGGTGGGCGCCGGCGTCTGCGTGTACCACCGCGGCCGGCCGGTGGTGGATCTGTGGGGCGGCTACGCCGATGCGGAGCGCACCGATCCATGGCGGCCGGACACCTTGGGCGTGCTGGCATCGCCGACCAAGGCCATGGTCGCCGCCGCGGCGCTGCTGCTGGTCGAGCGCGGGCTGCTGGAGCTCGACGCGCCGATCGCCGAGCACTGGCCCGAATTCGCCGCCGCGGGCAAGGGCGAGATCACCCTCCGCATGGTGCTCGCCCAGCGCTCCGGCGTGGTGTGCCTCGACCACGCCCCCATCACCGCCGACCACCTGCGCGCGCACTCCCCCATCGCCGAGGCGCTCGCAGCGGCGCGGCCGGAGTGGGAGCCGGACACCGCGCACGGCTACCACGCGACCACCTTCGGGCACCTGGTCAGCGAGCTGGTGCGCCGCCGCACCGGCCGCACCGTCGGCCGGTTCTTCGCCGAGGAGATCGCGGCGCAGCTCGGCCTGGACTGCTACATCGGCCTGCCCGACCCGGCGTCCGCGCACCTGGCGACCATGGTGGAGTCCAAGGCCGAGGAGCTGATGGCGGGCGCCGACCCGGGCGACGAGCTGGCCATGCTGATCGCGCTCGGCGATCCTGAATCGCTGACCTTCCGCGCGGTGATCGGCAGCATGTCGCTGGACGCCGCGCCCGACCCGGTGCTGGAGAACCCGTCCTACGACGGGCTGGCCAGCGCGCAGTCGCTGGCTCGCCTGTACGCCTCGTTCATCGGCGAGGTGGACGGCCACCGCCTGATCGGCCCGGCGACGCTCGCCGAAACCCGCCGGGTGCACTCCACCGGCACCTGCCTGGTCACGCTGCTGCCGAGCGCCTGGGGTCTGGGCTTCCAGCTGGCGAACGGCCCGATCTTCCCGGCGTCGGCCGGGCTCGGCACGGCCTTCGGCCTGGCCGGGGCGAACGGCAACTTCACCTTCGCCGACCCGGAGCACGACCTGGCGTTCGCCTACGTGCAGAACGGCGGGGCCCGCGAGATCGGCGACATGGACGACCGCGCCCGCCGCCTCACCGAGGCCACCTACCGGAGCCTCGGCCCCTGCTGAGCTGTCACCAGGTCACCAGGTCACCGGGGCCGGCGGCGTTCTGTCGTACCAGTGGGAGCGGCGGCGCAGCGGCGAGCCCGGGAGGTGGCTCCTGGGCGGCCGGTCGCCGCCCCACCGGCTCGCCCAGTCCACCGCTTCGCCGCGCAGCCACGCCTGCGCCAGCGTGGATTCCGGGAGCCCGGCGGGTTTTCCGGAGGCCACTTCGGACAGTGCGTCGCGCAGTTCGCCGGGCTCCGCGGCCGTGATCACCGCGCGGGCCTGGTGGTCGCGGCGGTTCGTCTGCAACGTCCAGGCGAGGCTCGGCAGGCCCGGTGCCGTCGGCGCGTCGAGTTCGGCGAGGAGGTTGCTCGCGAACTTCGCCAGGCAGTCCTCGTCCTGGCCGGACAACGGGAACAGGTGCGGCCCGGCCGCCGGATCCCGCTGTTGCGCCGGTGTCGTCGGCTCCTCCAGCAGCACGTGGGAGACGGCGCCGCCGAGGCCGAAGGAGTTGATGCCGGCCAGGCGGGGCTCCGCACCGGCGGGCCACGGTACGTCGTCCACCGCGATCGCCACGTTCGTGCCCTCGATCGGCAGCCGCGGATCCGCCTCGGTCAGGCCCGCGATCCGCGGAATCCGGCCGTGCCGCAGCACGAGTGCGGTCTTGACCACGCCCATCAGGCCCGCCGCCGCTTCGAGGTGGCCGATGCTGGCCTTGATCGAACCGACCCACACCTTTCCGCCCGGCCCCGCTCCCGCGTTCCCGCCGGAATCGGCGAGGGCCCGGGCCAGCGCGGCGACCTCGACCGCGTCCCCGCTGGGCGTTCCCGAGCCGTGCGCTTCGAGGTAGCCCAGCTCGCCGACCGAACAACCGGCCGCCGCCGCGGTCCGGGTCAGCAGCCGCACCTGCGATTCGACATCGGTACCGGTCAGCCCGCCGCCGCGGCCGTTGTGCGCGGTGCCGACCGCGCGGATGACCGCGTGCACCGGGTCGCCGTCGGCCAGCGCCTGGTCCAGGCGCTTGAGCAGGACGCAAGCTCCTCCTTCGCCCCGCACGTAGCCGTCTCGGTCGGGGCCGAAGGGCACCGAGTCGCCGGTAGGCGACAGCGCGCCGCCGCGGTAGGCGGTGTTGGCGTAGAAGCCGTTGCTGATCACGCTCGCCGTGCCGACCAGCGCCATCGGGTACTCGTCCCGCTGGAGTCCCTGCACCGCGATGCCGAGGGCGGAAAGGCTCGACGAGCACGCCGAGTCGATCACCATGCTCGGGCCGGTCCAGCCGAACTGGTAGGAGACCCGGTTGGCGCTGAACGCCGTCATGCCGCCCGGGAACGCCGCACCGTCGGCGAGGCCGCTCGCATTGATCCGCTCCCGGTAGTCGGACAGGAACGTGCCGACGAACACCCCGATCGGCGCCCCGTCGAGCCGGTCCGGGTCGAGCCCCGCGTTCTCCACGGCGTGCCAGGCCAGTTCCAGCATCATCCGGTGCTGCGGATCCATCCAGGCCGCCATCCGCGGCGCGATGCCGAAGAAGCGCGCGTCGAAGGTGTCGATGCGCTCCAGCAGCGACGCGGTCGGCGGGTTCGGCAGCTCCACGCCCGGTTCGAGGCCGTGCCAGCGGTCCTCGGGCACCGGGGCGAAGCGCCGCCGGCCCCGGCGGAGCATGTCCCACAGCTCGGCGAGGGTCTCGACGCCTGCCGCGCGCGCGGACATGCCGATGATCGCGATGGGATCGTTGGTCATCGGGAACAACCTCAGCTCTCGTCCGTGAACCTGGTGCGGCCGCTTCGGGCCGCGAGCCGCTCGCCGTGCAGGCCCTGGATCCGGCGACGGGCCTCGGCGCTGCCGATCGTCGCCTCGTGGTCCGGAACCTCCCGCGCCAGCGCGGTTTCCGCCGCTGCGCGGGCCTGCTCGCGCAGCTGCGCCTTGAGCCGCTCGACGGCATCGCGCGGCGCCTGGGCGATCCGCAGTGCGAGCCGCTGCGCCTCGGCTTCGACCTCTTCGTGCGCCGTCACTCGCACGCCGGCCCCGCGCTCGGCGAGCTCCCCGCCGCGGTAGCTCTGGCCCGCGTACAGCAGCTCCGTGCCCAGCGCCTGGCCCAGCTTGGCCGGCAGCAGGTGGGTTGCGCCGAGCACCGGGGTGAACCCGAAGGTCAGGAAGTTCGCCGCGTACCGGGAACGTCCGCTGAGCACGGTGACATCGCAGTAGAGCGCGAGCAGGAAACCGCCGCCCAGCGCGTGGCCCCGCGCGGCGGCGACCACCGGGACCGGGCAGTCGATCACCGCGCTCAGGAACTCCCACATCGCGACGATCCGCTGTTCGCGCGTGCCGAGCATCTGCTCGGCGGACGCGCCCGCGCAGAAGATGTCGGGCAGGCCGGCCAGCACGACGGCCCGCACCGCCGGATCGGCGGCCACCTCCCGCAGCGCGGCGATGACCTCGGTGCGCAGCTCGACGGAGAGCCGGTTGCGCCCGGCCGAGTCGGCCAGCCGGATCGTCGCCACCGGCGCCGCCACGTCGACGACAACAGCAGTGTTCACGGGATCAACCCCTGGTTCCGCAATCCGGCGATCCGCTGGTGGACCTGGGCATCCGCCAGCCGACGGCCGAGGACTTCCACGACGAGTTCTTCCCGCGGCAGCGGGGGAAAGAGTTCCGCGTAGTACGCCTTGAGCGCGGCCAGCGCTTCCGGGTCGGCCGCGCGCAGCCGCCGCAGGACGCGGCGCAGCTCGTCCTCACCGCCGGTGGCGTCGGCCAGCCCGAGCCTGACCGCTTCCGGGCCGGGCACCTCGCGCGCGGTCAACGCCAGTCCGTAGGCGCGGTGCGCGCCGATCCGCCTGGCCACCACCGGCAGGATGGTCGCGGGAAGCAGTCCCAGCAGCACCTCGGTCATCCTGAACTCGGCTCGCGGCCCGGCGATGACCTGGTCGCAGGTCGCCGCCAAGCCGACGCCGCCGCCCATCGCCGCGCCGTCCACGAGCGCGATCGTCACCAGCGGCGACGCGGTGAGCCGGGCGAGCAGTTCGCCGATCGCCTCGATCCGCTGGCGCCAGGCGCTTTCCAGCCCGTCCAGCGCCATTCCGGCGCAGAACGCGTCCCCGGCGGCATCCAGCACGAGCGCCCGTGCGCCCGGGGTGGCCTCGGCTTCGGTCAGCGCGGCGGAAAGCTCCACGAGCAGCGGATCGTCCAGGCGGTTTCCGGTGCTGGGGCTGGAAAGCGTCACGCGCACTACCGGTGGCCGCGAAGTGTCCACGGACACCGCGTTCACCGCCACTCGTAGCTCCGGTGGTAGTTCTCGATGCCGGTCAGCACCAGCACCGGGCCGTGCACCCGCGACGGTTCCGCGAACTCGTCCCATGTGGACAGGTCGGTGCGCAGGTGCTGTCGCGGCAGCAGGCATTCGCGGGCCCACGGCAGCAGCTTCTCGTACTCCGCGAAGGAGATCTCCCGCCGGCTGCGCACCCGGTCCGCGATGCCCACGGACGCCAGCTCCCGGCCGGCACCGGACTGGACGACGCCGCTGAAGAACTCGCTCGCGCAGCCCGAACCGTACGAGTACAGCCCGACCCTGGTGCCCTCCGCCGAGACGTTGTCGATCAGGCTCGCCAACGCCAGGTAAATCGAACCCGAGCACAGGTTGCCCACCGTGCGCGGGTAGATCAGGGACGGGCCGATGCGGCGGGCGAAGTCCGCTTCGATCGCCTTCGGCGGGCCCGGTGCGGCCTCGCGCATCAGCTTGCGGTGCGCCGCCTTCACCATGCCGGGGAACGGCGTGTGCATCACCAGGTGGTCGAAGGTGGTGGCGAAGCCGGTGCCCGGCGCCAGCCGGCGGTAGTCGGCGTAGCTGCCCGAGAGGCACTCCAGGTAGCTCAGCAGCGAGAGGTCGGCGTCGACGTAGTCGAAGTCCGGCGCGGGCCGTGCGGTGTCCATCGTCTCGAAGCTGTGCAGCCCGTTGCGGCCGGCGTCCAGCGCCAGCACCCGCGGATCGGCCGACAGCAGCACCGCGACGGCGCCGTTGCCCATCGTCGGTTCGGCGTACTTCGCGCGCTCGTCCATCGGGCTGATGTCGGTGGCCACGACCAGCGCCCGGGCCCGCGGATTCGCCTGCCCTGCGAGGTATCCGGCCGCTAGCTGCAGCATTCCCGTCGCGCCGTAGCAGGCCTGCTTGACCTCCATGATCCGGCAGCGCCGGGACAGGCCGAGGTAGCGGTGCGCGTAGGAGGCGATCGACTTGCTGAAGTCCACACCGGACTCGGTGGAGGTGACGAGCAGCTCGATGTCCTCCGCCGCGTCGCCGAGTGCGTCCACCAGCGGCTTGGCCGCGTTGACCGCGTTGGTGACCGGGTCTTCCCACGGCAGCAGTACCGAGCGGTGTTCGAGCCCGAGGTTGCCGATCCGGTCGGTGTCCAGGCCGCGGCCTTCGAACAACGCCCGCACCGGGAGTCGCGCGAACCCGCAGTAGGCGTTGAGGCCGTCGATGCCGACGCCCGCCATCAGCTGCTCCCTCCGCTCAGGTGCTCGATCAGGGCCCCGATGTCCGGGATGTGCGCGAAGTTCGAGATCGGTTCCGCCCGCTCCAGCCGGTGCAGCAGCAGGCTGATGATCTCCACCCGGTCCACCGAATCCGCGCCGAGGTCGCGGAGGCTCTTGTCCCGGGTGATCTCGGCGGCGGGCAGGTCGGGCAGGATCTCGACGATCGCCGCCCGCACGGCCTGCTCGACTTGGTTCATGCTTCCTCCACGAGAAGGCTGATCGCGGACACCGCGAGCAGCCGGCCGGACCCGGCGTCCCTGACCGCGACGTCGGCGACCTCCCGGCCGGAATCGTCCCGCCACAACCGGATCGCGATGCTCAGCCGGGAATCGAGGTCGGCGTTGCCGAAGTAGCCGAGCTTGTGGTCCAGCACCCGCCTGGCGAGGAACTGCCGGTCGCTGCGGCCCAGCCGCCGCCACAGGCGCAGCAGCGCGGTGTCGATGATGGAGAAGTACGACGCGAAGTAGACGAGCCCGACTCCGTTGAAGTCGTGCACGACGTCGAGTTCGTAGGTCGTCTCGAACGTCTCGGCCAGGGTGTGGCCGGGTACGCCCGACGGGTGGAAGGTGCCGTTCTTCCGCGCCCGGGAAGCGATTCCGCGCGGCGAGTACTGCGGCGGCAGCGGGGGCAGGTGCTCGTGCCGGAAGTCCGGCGGCGCGGAGCGCACGAGCTCCTCGTTGCTGCCCGGCCGTGAGCGGGAGATCCAGCGGTTGAAGTTCTGCACGTAGATGCCGTCCGGCCGAGGATTCTCGTAGAACTCGACCGGATCGATCTCATCGTCCGCAGTGGACAGCCGGTGCAGCGTCAGCACCGACTCGCCGCCGAAGTCGAACACCTTCGAGGACACCGTCAGCTCGTCGCCGAAGGTGAGCCCGTGCGGGTGCCGCTCCGCGCTGCCCCGCACGTGGAAGTAGTAGAACGACAAGTAGGCCGGGTCGCCGTCGGCGGTGCGCGCGTCGTAGACGTTGGTCCCGCAGTCGGCCGCGACCGCCTCCCAGGTCCAGTCCCCGAGCTGCGCGAAGATCGACGAGCTGCCGCCGCACATGTGCGGCGTGATCGTCACCTGGCGGATCATGCCGCCTCGGCCGCGCGTTCGCGGACGTAGTCGGCGAGCCGGTCCAGCGTCGGGTGGTCGAAGACCGCGTCGACGACCTCTCTGAGGCCGTACTTGGCGTTGATGACCGAGACGAGCTCGACGCCCAGCACCGAGTCCAGGCCGAGGTCCTGGAACGTCGCGTCGTCCTCGACCTCGGCGACCTCAACGTAGAGGACCTCCGCCAGGTGCGAGCGCAACTCGTCACGGATGGTGGCTGCATCCAACGAAACGGGCACTTCCCTCTCCTTCACTTGCGAATGACGATGGCCGAGTTGTAGCCGCCGTTGCCCCTCGCGAGCACGAGCGCGGTTCGCAGCGGGACGGCCCGCGGCTCGCCGAGCACGAGGTCGAGCCCGTACTCCGGCGGCACGTCCGCGGTGTGCGCGGTGGCCGGGATGACGCCGTCGCGCAACGCCAGCAGGGCGCACGCCAGGTCGAGCGGACCGCCGCCCGCGTAGAGCCTGCCGACCAGCGCCTTGGGCGCGCTGACCGGAACCGCGTGCGGGCCGAACACCTCGGTGATGGCGGCGGCCTCGGCCTGGTCGAGCTCGGGAATCCCGGCGGCGTCGGCGAAGACCACGTCGACCTCGCCGGGTTCCAGACCCGCGTCCGCCAGGGCGCGTCGAATGGCCCGCGCCAGGCTCGGCGGCCGCCCGGACTCCGGCTTAGGGTCGAACGTCGCCGCGTGGCCGGCCAGTTCCCCGTACACCTGGGGCGCCCCGCGTTCGCGGGCCGACCGCTCGTCCTCCAGGACCAGGTACGCCCCGCCCTCGCCCGGCACGTAGCCGGACGCCGCGGCGTCGAACGGCAGGAAGGCCCGGCGCGGGTCGGGCGTGGTGCTGATCCGGCCGGTGGCCAGGTGGGACACCCAGCCCCAAGGGTCGTAGGAGGATTCGACGCCTCCCGTCACCGAAAGTCGGACGCCGTCGCGGACGACCCGTCGCGCGTGCGCCACCGCGTCCAGCCCGCCGGCCTGCTCCGCGACCACCACGCTGCCCGGGCCGCGCATCTCGTGCCGGATGGAGATCTGCCCGGTGTTGGCCGCGTTGAACCAGGCGAAGGACTCGTACACGCTGACGTGCTCCGGCCCCTTGGTCCACAACTTCTGGATCTCCCGGTGGGTGAACTCGAAGCCGCCCGTGGCGTTGGAGCTGATCACGCTCAGCTCGGTGTCCACGAAGGACTTCGTGTCCACCTCGGCGTCGGCCAGCGCCTGGTCCGCCGCGACCAGCGCGAGCCGGGTGACCCGGTCGGTCTGCGGCAGCAGCCGGCTGGACAGGAACTGCTCGGGCTTGAAGTCCCGGACCTGCCCGGCGAGCCCGGCCGGGTAGCGCGTCGCGTCGAACCGCTCCAGCTCGGCGATGCCGCTGCGCTGCTCCAGCGTCGCCGACCAGAACTCCTCCGCGCTCATCCCGTTGGGCGCCACCACGCCCAGTCCGGTGAAAACCGCTGTCATGACTGGACTCCTCGCCACTTCCGCAGCACCATCGCGCTCTGGTAGCCACCGAAGCCGCTGCCCACCGTGAGCGCGGCACCGACCTCGTGATCACGGGCGACCAGCGGCACGTAGTCGAGGTCGCACTCCGGGTCCTTCTCGTGCAGGTTCGCCGTCGGCGGCACCACGCCGTGCTCGATCGCCAACGCGCAGGCCGCGATCTCGATCGAGCCGATCGCACCGAGCGAGTGCCCGATCATCGACTTGATGGAGCTGACCGGTGTCCGGTAGGCGTGTTCGCCGAGCGCGCGCTTGAAGGCGGCCGTCTCGTGCCTGTCGTTCTGCTTCGTGCCCGAGCCGTGCGCGTTGACGTAGTCGATGTCCGTGGTGGGCATCCGCGCCTCGTCCAGCGCCGCGCCGATCGCCTCGGCCATCTCCCGGCCGTCCACCCGCAGCCCGGTCATGTGGTAGGCGTTGCAGCGCGTCGCGTATCCGCCGATCTCGGCGTAGATCCGCGCGCCGCGCTTGCGCGCGTGCTCGTACTCCTCGACGACGAACATGGCCGCGCCTTCGGCGAGCACGAACCCGTTGCGGGTGCGGTCGAACGGCCGCGCGGCGTGCTCCGGGTCGTCGTTGCGCGGCGTCGTCGCCTTGATCGCGTCGAAGCAGGCCGCGGCCAGCGGGGACACCGCGGCCTCGGTCGCCCCGGCCAGCATCACGTCCACGCCGCCCTCGGCGATGAGCTGATGGGCGTAGCCGACCGCGTCGATCCCCGACGTGCAGCCGGTGGACAGCAACCCGACCGGGCCCTCCGCGCCGACCTCCCAGGCGAGCTCGGTCGCGATGGTCGTCGGCGTGAGGTGGTTGAACAGGTGCGGTGACGCGTATTCGTGGTCCACCAACCAGTTCCGCCCGGTGTCGGAGAGCACCAGGTACTCCTGCTCCAGGCTGGTGGCCGCGCCGACCGCGCTGCCGACGCTCACCCCGAGGCCTCCCGGATCGACCGCGTCGAGCTCCAGCCCGCTGTCGCCGATGGCCTCGCGCGCGCACACGATCGCGAACTGGGTGACGCGGTCCATCCGGCGCAGCTGCCGGTGCGTCAGGCCGTGCTCGGCCGGGTCGAAGTCGCATTCGCCCGCGACCTGGGAGCGGAAGGAACTCGCGTCGAATGCGGTGATTCGCCGGGTCGCGGTGCGGCCGGCGGTGAGCAGATCCCAGAACTCCTTGGTGTTGCCCCCGCCCGGGGCCACCACCCCGATCCCGGTGATCACCGCGCGTCGTTCGCCTTGTGCGCTCATGCCGACTTGGCAAGCAGATCGAGCAGTAGCCGGGGCGTCTCGATGACCGCGATCTCCTCGTCGGAGATCTCGATGCCGAACTCCTGCTTGATCCGGCTCGCGGTCTCCATCAGGGCCAGCGAGTCGTAGCCGAGGTCGGCGAACGGCGTGTCACGAATGTCGCCGTGCAGATCGACGTTCTCGTCCGCACCGGCGCATTCCGTGAGAATTCTCCGGAGATCGTCGATGGTCATGTGGCTCAGCCCTCCAGTTCCGTGCGCTGTGCACAGTCGACTTTGCGATCCCGCGCTACAGACGCGCTCGAGCTCCGGTGGTGCTCCTGCGGTCGCCATTGCGGCGCTTCGACGATCTCCAGCACCGCCGCCGACCAGGTGAACCCGCCACCCACGCCGAGCAGCGCCACCAACTGCCCCGGCCGCGCCCGGCCGCTTTCCACCAGGTGCGCGACACCGGCGAACTGGTCGCCCGCACCGAGATGCCCCACGCCGCGGCTCCACGACCACAGCGACCGGTCCGGGTCGATGCCGAAGCGGCGGAAGTAGTTGACGTCCAGCCGCCGCCGCCCGAAGTGCGGCAGCACGAACCAGTCGACCTCGGCCAGCGTCGCTCCGGCCTCGTCGAGCGCGCGCCGAACCGATTCGGTGTGCCGCTCGGCCATCAGCACGACCGACCGCTGCCCGGCCGGGCTGCGCAGGAACGCCCGGGTGGTCTCGTCGATGCTGATCGGGGTTCGGGCCGACAGCGGCGCCGGGCCGAACGGGTCGTCGCCGCGGTGCATGCGCTCCAGTTCCGGTTCTCCCACCGACACCAGCGAACGCAGCCGGGCGAAGCCGGAACCCCGCGCCAGCACCGCCGCGGTCGCGCCGTCGGCGAACACCGTGCCCGGATCCGACCGCCACCTGTCGATGCCCGGCGCGCAGAACCGGTCCGCCGTGGTCAGCAGCGCCGCGCGGCCGCCCGTCGCGGTGAGGTGCGCGGCGGCGAGTTCGAGCGCGGCCATGGCGCCGTTGGAGGTCTGCCGCAGCTCGATCGCCGGGCACTGGTTGCCGACCGCGTTGTGCTGCACATAAGACGCGGGCGCCCACATGTCGTGGCCCTGGTGGTACGAGCAGGCGTGCAGGACCAAAGAGATCTCGCCGGGAGTGCAACCGGAGCGCGCCAACGCCTCCGTCGCGGCGGCCACCGCCATGTCCGGCGGGGATTCCTCGGCCACGGTGACCCCGGTTACCTGCGCCCGCCGCACCGCCTCCGCCTCGACCAGCCCGCGCGAGACCGCCTCCGCCGCGGGCATCGCGGGCGGCAGCCAGCTCGCACAGGCCCGCAAAAAGATTTCGTCCCAACGCATCCGCGAAGCCTGACCGCGCACTGTGGACCCCGGCTGGAGCCCCGCTCTAGCAGATCTCGAACCGTGCGCGCCAGCCTCGCCCAGGCAAGCGGAGCCCACATTGGAGGATCGTGTTGAGCGAGGAACGAGTCGCGCTGGTAACCGGATCGTCGTCCGGCATCGGCGCCGAGGTGGCCAGGAAGCTCGCGGCCGACGGCATGCGGGTCGTGATCAACTCGGCGCGGTCGGTCGAGGCCGGCGAGGAACTGGCCGCCACCCTGCCCGGTGCGGTGTACCTGCGCGCCGACATCGCGCAGCAGGACGAGGCCCGGCAGCTGGTGGACGCGACCGTCGAGCGCTTCGGGCGGCTGGACGTCCTGGTCAACAACGCCGGAACGTCGCGGCCGATCCCGCACCACGACCTGGAGGCCGCGGATCTCGCGGTGTGGCGGGAGATCTTCGGGGTCAACGTGTTCGGCACCTGGCAGACCACGGTCGCCGCGATGCCGGCGTTGCGGGACAGCGGGAACGGCGTGGTCGTCAACATCTCCTCGATCGCCGGCAGCCGCCCCGCGGGCAGCTCGATCCCCTACGCGGTCAGCAAGGCCGCGATCGAGCACATGACCCGGTTGCTGGCCAAGGCGGTCGGCCCGGACGTCCGGGTCAACGCGGTCGCCCCCGGGCTGATCGAGACGCCGTGGATCCAGGGCAAGGACTTCTTCAAGCCCATCGTCGAACAGGTCCGGGACACGACGCCGCTGCGCCGCGTCGGCAGGCCCGACGACGTCGCCGAGGCCCTGCACTCCCTCATCAACTCGACCTACACCACCGGTCAGGTGCTGCTCGTCGACGGCGGCGCACACCTGCTCTGAACTACCGACGACGGAAGGGAAACGCCATGCGCCTCGGCGCGAATCTCGTCTACCAGGGTGCCGGGAAACTGGCGCGGGAAGCCGAACAGCTCGGCTACGACCTCGTGCTCGCCGCCGAGGGCTACCGCGCCGACGCGCCCAGCGTGCTCGGGCTGGTCGCCGGCCAGACCGAACGCATCGGCCTGGCCTCCGGGATCATGCAGATCCCGGCGCGGCCGCCGGGAACCGCCGCGCTCACCGCGGCCACGCTCGATTCGCTCAGCGGCGGCCGGTTCCGGCTCGGGCTCGGCGTGTCCAACCCGCACGTCTCGGACGGCTGGTACGGCGTCCGGTTCGACAACCCGCTCGCCCGGACCCGCGAGTACGTGGAGATCGTGCGCAAGGCCATGCAGGGCGGGCCGGTGCGCTACGCGGGCGAGCACTTCGCGCTGCCCGCGTGGGGCAAGGAAGACGCGCCGCTGCACCTGTTCACCGAGCGGCCGAGCACCCAGATCCCGCTGTACCTGGCCGGTGTCGGCCCGAAGAGCCTGCAGCTGGCCGGGGAGCTCGCCGACGGCTGGTTGAGCGGGTTCACCACGCCGGAGCACGTCGCGAAGTCGATCGGCGAGATCCGCATCGGGCGCGACCGGGCCGGGCTGGACATGACCGGCTTCGAGGTCGTGCCGTTCGTGGCGATGCAGGTGGCCGAGGACGGCACCGACATCGCAGCGGCGGCCGACGCGCTGCGCGGGCACTACCTGTTCCTGCTCGGCGTCGGCGACCCGGCGGACAACTTCTACTGCGGACTCGCGCGGACCATGGGATTCGAGCGGGAGATCACCGAATTCCGGGAGCGCCTGATGAGCGGCGACCGGCGGGGCGCCGCGGCGGCGATCCCGCTGGAGTTCATCGACCGCACCGCGCTGATCGGCCCGCTCGGCCGCATCGCCGAACGGATGCAGGCCTTCGCCGAAGCCGGGGTGACGGTGCTCAGCATCATGGTGTCGGCCAACGACACCACGCTCGACGGGCGGCTGCACATCCTCCGGAAGGCCGCGGAAGCGCTCGAACTGTCCGGTGCGGCGGGATGATTCGACGGCACCTTGAGGTCCGCTCGAGCGGGCTGCGGAAGTCTCGGTGACCATGACCGACACCGAGATCTCCGTCAACCACGTCGAGCACGAAACCCCGATCGACGCCCTGCCTTCCCGGGTGTACGACCTGATCGCGGACGTGACGCGCTGGCCGCTGATGTTCGCGCCCTGCGTGCACGCCGAGGTCCTCGACCACGGACCCGACTTCGACCGCATCCGGTTGTGGGCCCGGACCGGGGACTCGGTGCGCAGCTGGACTTCCCGCCGCGAGCTGGATCCGGCCGCGCCGCGGATCGACTTCGAGCAGGAGAACAGCAAGCCGCCGCTGGCGTCGATGGGCGGCAGCTGGCGGGTGGACGGCGGCCGGCTGGTGCTCGCCCACCACTGGTCGCTCAGCGATCCCACGCCGGAAGCCGAGCGGTGGGCCGCCGACGCGCTGGACCAGAACAGCAACGCCGAGACCGCCGCGGTGCGGACCTGGGCGGAGTACGGCGCGGACTTCGACGGCCTGGTATTCGCGTTCAGCGATGAGGTCGCCATCCCCGCGTCGGCGTCGGCGGTCTACGACTTCCTGCACCGATCCGACCTGTGGCCGAGCCGGCTGCCGCACGTCACCGAACTCGATCTGGAGACCGTCGAGGCCTCCGAGCTCACCGGCGGCGCGGAGGTGCAGACGATGGCGATGACCACCAAGGGGCATGACGGCAGCACCCACACCACGCGCTCGATCCGGCTGTGCTTCCCGCACGAACGCATCCTGTACAAGCAGACCGCCGTACCGCGTCCGCTTCAGGCGCACTGCGGGGAGTGGCTGCTCAGCCCGATCGAAGGCGGGGTCCGCGTGGTGGCCCGCCACCGGGTCGCGCTCGCCCCGGCCGAGATCGAGGACTACTTCGGCGCGGGCACCACGATCCTGCAGGCCCGCACGAAGGTCCGCGAGCTGCTGCGGCGCAACAGCCTGGCGACGCTGGAGCGGGCCCGGGAGTCACTCGCCTGATTTCGCGGCGACTGCGAGGTTTTCACACACATCAGGAGTAGGAAAATGACCGCTGAATCCCCGCCGATACGGCAGCTGCCGTCGCTGACCGGTTATCGCGCGATCCTCTTCGTCGCCGTGTTCCTGACCCACGCGCTGGGGGCGGGATACTTCTTCGCCGACCAGACGATCAACGAACTGGGCACCATCCTCCCCTACGGCACCGCGGCGCTGGCGACGTTCTTCGTGCTCAGCGGTTTCGTGCTGACCTGGGGCGAGCCGTGGCGCACGTCGATCGGCAGGTTCTGGCGCCGGCGGGTGGTGAAGATCTACCCGGGGCACGTCATCATCTGGGCCGCCACGCTGCTGATGCTGCTGGTGATCGGGCCGATGTCGATGATGGGCACCCTGGAGGGCGTGGGGCCGGGTCCGATCCTGGCGAACCTCTTCCTCGTGCAGACCTGGATCCCGGACGAGCAGTACCTGTTCAGCGTGTACGGGGTGAACTGGTCGGTCTCGTGCGAGATCCTGTTCTATTTGGCGCTGCCGCTGCTGATCCGGCCGATCCTGCGGATCCGGGACGACCGGCTGTGGGCGTGGTTCGCCGGGGTGGCGGCGCTGATCGTCGCGATTCCCACCGTGACGCACTTCTTCGTCGGCGGGGAGCTGTGGGGCGGCGGCGAGATGTCCTTCGCGCAGGTGTACCTGACCAACTTCTTCCCGCTGAGCCGGATGACGGAGTTCCTGCTCGGAGTGTTCCTGGCCCGCATCGTGCAGACCGGGAGGTGGCCGCGGCTCAACGCGTGGTGGGTGGCGCTGATCTCGATCCCGCTGTGCGCGGTGATGTACGTGCTGCCGCCGACGTACCGGATCAGCGGGATCCTGACGATCGGGATCTGCCTGTTCGTGCCGGTGATCGCGATGCGGGACCTGCAGAACAAGCCGAGCTGGCTGAACAACAAGCCGATGGTGCTGCTCGGCAACGCGTCTTACGCCGCGTACCTGGTGCACTTCCCGGCACTCGGCCTGACCCGCTACCTGGTGGGCGAGAACGAGATGTTCGGCGTCGGGACCGGCCTGCTGATCGTGCTCGCGCTGTTCGTCGTCACGCAGCTGCTCGGCATCGCGATGTTCCTGTACATCGAACGCCCGCTGATGCGGAAGTTCGGGTCGCCGCGCAAACCCAGGCAGGTTCCGCCGCAGAACTCGAAGATCCAGGAGCCAGCGTGACCACGCCCGAGGACCAGCCGATGAAGTACCCGTTCGAGGACGATCACCGCCTGACGGTCCCGGCCGAGTTCACCGAACTGCGCGCCAAATGCCCGGTGCAGCGCATCACGCTGCCCTACGGCGGTGACGGCTGGCTGATGACCAAGCACGCGGACGTCAAGACAGTGCTCGGCGACCCGCGGTTCTCCCGCGCGGCCACCGTCGACGCCGACATTCCCCGCACCACGCCGTGGAAGACCGAAGGCGGCGGCGATCTGCTGGCGATGGATCCACCCGAGCACGCCCGGCTCAGGAGGCTGGTCGCAGCGGCGTTCTCCCGCAAGAACGTGGAACGCTGGCGGCCCCGCACCGAGCAGATCGTCGACGGCCTGATCGGCGACGTGCGCGCGGCCGGGGCGCCGGCCGATCTGGTCGAGCTGTTCTCGATGCCGTTGCCGATCACGGTGATCTGCGAACTGCTCGGGGTTCCGGTGGCGGACCGGCACTTCTTCCAGCGCTTCTCCGGGCTGGTGTTCGGCGGCGCCGGTGTGTCCGCCGAGGACATCGAGAACGCCTCCACCAGCCTGGCGACGTACCTGGCGGAGCACGTCGCCCGTCATCGGGCCGAACCCCAGGACGACCTGCTGTCCCAGCTGATCGCCGCCCGGGACGAGGACGACGACCGGCTCACCGAGGAGGAGCTGGTCACCCTCGGCGTGACGATCCTGGTGGCCGGGCACGAGACCACCGCGAACGAGATCGCCAACATCATCCACACCCTGCTCGTCAACGACCTGTGGGCCGGCCTGGTGGCTAACCCGCAGCGCGTCGACACCGCCCTGGACGAGCTGCTGCGGTTCGTTCCCCTCGGCGGTAGCGAGGCGATGCCCCGGGTGGCGACCGAGGACATCGACGTCGGTGGCACCCTGATCCGCAAGGGCGACACCTGCTTTCCCGCGATGATCTCGGCCAACTTCGACGAGGACGTCTTCTCCGCTCCTGACGTCCTCGATCTGGATCGGCCCCACAACCCTCATCTGGCCTTCGGATTCGGGCCGCACTACTGCCTTGGCGCTCAGCTCGCTCGGATGGAGCTCCGTGTTGCTCTCACGGCTCTTCTTCGCGCTTTCCCCGCTTTGCGCCTTGCTTTGCCCGCATCCGAGATTCCTTGGCGTGGTAAGGACACTCTGATCCGGGGGCCTCGGGAGCTTCTCGTCTCCTGGTGACCTGTTCTTGTTTCCTCTCTTGAGTTTTCAAGGTGCTGGGACACGTGCGGTGGTTTAGTTGCTCGCGGGCGGCGCGGTCGGGTCGTGCCGCCTGCGAGTGGGCATCAGAGGGTGCCCTCCGGGACCCGTGGTGTTGGGATCAGGTCTCGGAGGTTTTCCCGGTACGCAGCAGGCAGGGCTTTGCCTCCTGATCTGGGTGTTCTGCTTCTGTCCACGCTTGTTGGTGGGATGAAGACAGGCCTGCCTTCTTTCATTTTTATCTTCCAGTGTTGGTTGTGGATCGTCCTGTGGTGATGGGGGCACGTCATGACCATGTTGTTGATCTCGGTAGGGCCGCCGTCCACCCAGTGCACGATTTGATGCGCTTGGGGCGTTCCCGGCGGCCGGTCGCAGTCCGGGAAGGCGCACGCCCCGTCTCGATGCAGTAGGGCGGCTCGGATGTGGGTCGGTGCCGTTCGCTGGGACATTCCCACGTCCAAGGGGAGGCTGCCACCTCCGAGGTCAGTGGGCAGCACCTCGCAGTCGCAGGCGATGCGGCGGATGTTCTCCGCCGTGATGGACTGCTCCGTGGCTCCCAGCGTGCCGGGCATGCCTTCCTTCGCCGCCTGCCGCAGGTTGCGCTTGAGGTCGTCGAAGTCGATCGTGACGTTCAGGTGGGGTCGCTGGCCTCCCGTGCGGGGCATCTGGTCTGAGTCGAGCACGATGTCGACCATCGCCGCGAATCCGTCCGCGTTTCGCTGTCCCGTAGTGCGCGGGTCCTTCTGCCCGTCCACCTCCGGGCGGGGCGCGGAGAGCGGGCGAATGGCCTCGACGAACTTCGCTCCCGCTTCCCTGTCCAGGCGCGCCTTGATCACCAGCATTCCGTCGCGGGCGGTGGCGTAGTGCAGCTCCCGCGCCTCGTATTGGGCTTCTTCGTCTCGGTGGGCACCGTCGTTGTCGAGCATGTAGCGGATGCGGTCGGCGAGCTTGGCGAGGTCGCGCGGGCACATTCGCGTGGCGTGGTCGGCGAGGATGGCGTCGACCTTCGCCAGGTCGTGACCGCGCGAGCTTTCGAGCAGGTTTCGCTTGCACTGCGAGATGACCTTGGCATGTTCCAGGCCAATGGCCCCCTCGGTGAGGGCCGCCGCAGTTGCAGGCAGGTCCGGAAGTTGCGGCCCGTCCTCCGCACTCGTCTCCTGCACGTCGCCAGCGACCCTGATTCGGGTCTTGGCATCGTGGGAATCGACGTTGAGCAGGCTTTGCAACCACACGCTCATCGACCGCGCGCCCTGCTCGACGAACAAGCGACGACGCTCGACCTCGGCGATCAACCGCAGCTGTTCCATCCGGGCCGCGCGAATCGCCTGCTCGATTTCGGCAATGCCGCCAACAAGTTCGGCATCGGTGTAAGACTCCGCCGAACGAGCACCCATCTCGGACTCCCCGACCACAGCCACCGACACAGCCGGAGCAACGGCGACAGCCGAGCTCACGGCCGCATCGACGCTGGGGCCGAGAGCCAAGCTAGAGGTGTTCATCAGCGGTGTCATGCTTCGAGTATCCCAAGCGTCGAACGAGTTTTCGAGCAAATATAGGTCGCTCAATCAGGTGATCATTTCGACCAAACTTCCTTACACACAAGCATTTTTCGCAAAAGCCAAGCCCAACCAAGCGCCGCTCCTCCCCCCGCCAACCCCAACGACACGAAGATCCCCTTGCCGCCAGGCGACCCCACCAAGACCAAACGATCAGCGCAAGCCATCGCAAAAACCGGAAGCCCGCACCCCACCGAAGCCCACGCAAGACGGCCCGGCAAACACCAAACAAGGCGTCACACAACCAGAAGAAGAACCAGCCACAACAAGATCAGCAGCCCGTGGTCGTGACGTACGGCTGTCCCACACCGGGCCATCCCCGCGATATGAAGCCGAACGGGGCTGCGGTTCGGATGTCAAGCCGTTCACCCCCGAAGGGGCGGCCGCAAGGCCGGGCTTGACCTCCGGACCGCAGCCCCCACAATCCACCAAACCGCGGGGATGTCCCCACCCAGAACCGAACCTCTAAAAGTCCCGGCCCTCTCGAAACCGCAAGCCGAAGCCCCACAACCCGAACCAAGACCCCCAGAAGCCCCAACAGAAGCCCCAAAAAGCAAAACACCCCGACGGCACCAAGAGCGCCGCCGGGGTGAGAAGCCAAGAGATCAGTAGTTCCCAAGCCCCCCGCAAACGTTCAAGGCCTGAGCGGTAACGGAGTTGGCCCCGGGCCCAACCAGGTACTCGACCATGGCGGCAACCTCCTCGGGAACGACGTACCGACCGATGGGCACCCGGGCGTTGACCCGCTCCCGAACCTCCTCGACGGGCACGTCCCACATCCCGGAGTAGACCTCGCGAACCCGCTCGGCCATCGGCGTCTCGACGAACCCGGGACAGACGGCGTTCACGGTGACGCCGGTCTTGGCCAACTCCAGGCCGAGCGCCTTGGTGAAGCCCACCACCCCGTGCTTCGAGGCCGAGTACGGCGCCCCGTGGATCACGCCCTGCTTGCCGCCGGTGGAGGCGATGTTGATGATGCGCCCCCAGCCCTTCTCCAGCATCCCGCCGTTGTTCAGGATTTCCTTGGTCATCAGGAAGACGCTGTTCAGGTTCGTGTTGATCACGTCGAACCACAGCTCGTCCGGCACGTCCTTGGTGACACCGCCGCCGGATCGGCCGGCGTTGTTGACCAGGATGTCGACCGGTCCGAAGCGCTCGGTGCCGGCCTTCACGAACGCCTTGATGTCCGCCTGCGATGTGACGTCGCAGGTCTGCCCGTCCACCTCGAACCCCTCGTCCTGGAAGGACTTGATGGTGCTCGCGAGCGTGTCCGCGTTGCGCGCGCAGATGTAGACGCGCCGGCCGCTGCTCGCCAGCCGCCTGGTGATCTCCAGTCCGATCCCGCTGGTGGCTCCGGTTACGAGCGCCACCTGGTCGACCTCAGCCATGTTTCCTCCGCTGTCCGTCCACTTCAGACCGGAATGCCCGGTCGATTCGCCAGAAGGTTTCAAGCCGCGCCGACCCGGTCGAGCATCGCTCGCGGGGTTTCCAGGTCGGCAAGTTCGTCGTCCGGGATCACCACTCCGAACTCGCGCCCGATGACCGCGGCGGTCTCCATCAGGGCCAGCGAGTCGTAGCCGAGGTCGGCGAAGGTCAGATCCAGGATGTTGCCGTCGAGGTCGACGTCTTCGGCGGCCCCGGCGCAGCCGGCCAGGATCCGGCGAAGGTCGTCGAGCGTAATCGGGTTGCTCATCGTGCTTCTCCCTCTCAGTGCGCCGCGGCGCGAACGACGATCGCCGCGTTGTAACCCCATTTGCCCCTGGCAAGCACGAGCGCGTTGGTCACCTGCTGGTAGCGCGGCTGCCCGCAGACCAGGTCGATCCGGCGGTCCGCCGGAACCTCGTCGACGCCCGCCGTGGCCGGGATGACTCCGTCCCGCATGGACAGCAGCGCCGCGACCACGTCCAGCGGCCCGCCGCCGGAGAACAGCCGCCCGGTCAGCACCTTCGGCGCGGTCACCGGCACGCCGCCCGGCCCGAACACGCCGGCGATCGCCTCGGCTTCCCGCCGGTCCAGTTCCGGCACGCCGACCGCGTCGGCGAAGACCACGTCGATCTCGTCCGGTGCGAGCCCGGCATCGGCCAGTGCCAGCTCGGCGGCGCGGCGCAGCCCAGGTGGGCGCGGCGATCCGGGCGGCGGATCGAAGGTGGACGCGTACCCGGCGATCTCGCCGTACGCTCCGGCCGCTCCCCGCTCCCGGGCCGCGTCGGCGTTCTCCAGAACCAGGATCGCCCCGCCTTCGCCGGGCAGGTAGCCGTTCGCGTCCGCGGCGAAAGGCCGGTAGGCGGTCGGGCTCACCCGGCCGCTGGACAGGTGGGACACCCAGCCCCACGGGTCGAAGGCCGAGTCCACTCCCCCGGTGAGCACCAGGCGGGTGCCGCCCCGGATGGTGCGGCGGGCGTGGCCGATCGCGTCCAGCCCGCCGGCCTGCTCGGCCACCAGCGCCTTGCTGGGGCCGCGCATGCCGTGCCGGATGGAGATCTGGCCGGTGTTGACCGCGTAGAACCAGGCGAACGATTCGTACACGCTCACGTACTGCGGCCCCTGGGACCACAGCTTGCGGAACTCCTTGTGGGTGAACTCGAAGCCGCCCAGGGCGTTCGAGGTCACCACTCCCATGTCGAAGTCGGTCAGCGCGGCCGGGTCGGCGGCGGCGTCGGTCAGCGCCCAGTCGGCGGCGGCCAGGGCCATCTGCGTGGAGACGTCGGTCTGCGGCAGCAGCCGGGCGGGAAGGTGCTCCTTGGCCACGAAGTCCTGCACCTGCCCGGCCAGCCGCGCCGGGTACCTGGCGGCGTCGAAGCGGGTGATCTCGCCGATCCCGCTGCCACCATCCACTGTGGCCTTCCAGAACTCCTCGACGCCGAGCCCGTTGGGCGCCACCACCCCGAGACCCGTCACCACCGTCGCGGTCATCGCGCTCCTCCCGGCCGCTTGAGCACCATCGCGCTCTGGAATCCGCCGAACCCGCTGCCCACGCTCAGCACCGCGTCCACCCGCTGCTCGCGGGCGGTCAGCGGCACGTAGTCGAGGTCGCACTCGGGGTCGGCTTCGTGCAGGTTCGCCGTCGGCGGCACCACGCCGTGCTCGATCGCCAACGCGCAGGCCGCGATCTCGATCGAGCCGATCGCACCGAGCGAATGCCCGACCATCGACTTGATCGAGCTGACGGCCGTCCGGTGGGCGTGCTCGCCGAGCGAGTCCTTGAAGGCGGCCGTCTCGTGCCTGTCGTTCTGCTTGGTGCCCGAGCCGTGCGCGTTGACGTAGTCCACCGCGTCGGGATTCAGCCGCGACTGGTCGAGCGCGTCGCGGATCGCGTCGGCCATCTCTCGGCCGTCCTTCTTCAGCCCGGTCATGTGGTAGGCGTTGGCGCGGTTGGCATATCCGCTCACCTCGGCGTAGATGTGGGCGCCCCGGGCGCGCGCCCGCTCGTAGCTCTCCAGCACGAACATCGCGGCGCCCTCGGCGAGCACGAACCCGTTGCGGGTCAGGTCGAACGGGCGCGAGGCGTGCTCCGGGTCGTCGTTGCGCGGCGAGGTGGCCTTGATCGCGTCGAAGCAGGCCACCACGATCGGCGTGACCGGGGCGTCGGTGGCCCCGGTGACCATGACGTCGACGGTGCCCTCGCGGATGAGCTGGACGGCGTTGCCGACCGCGTCCAGGCCGGACGTGCAGCCGTTGGACACCATCGTCACCGGCCCCTCGGCGCCGACCGTCCAGGCGATCTCCGCGGGCATCACGCCCGGGGTCAGGTAGTCGAACATGTGCGGCGACAGGTAGCGGTGGTCCACCTCCCAGTCGCGGCCGGAGTCGGAGAGCACGCGGTACTCGTTCTCCAGGCTGGTGGAGGCGGCGATCGCGCTGCCGAGGCTCACCCCGACCCGGTGCGGGTCGAGTCCTGGCACCTCGAGCCCGCTGTCCGAGACCGCGTCCCGGGCGCACACCGCCGCGAGCTGCGTGGCCCGGTCCATCCGCCGGATCTGTTGCGCGCTCAGGCCTTCGGCTCCGGCGTCGAAGTCGCATTCGCCGGCGATCTGCGAGCGAAACGGCGCCGGGTCGAAGAAGCTGATGCGGCGGGTCGCGGTGCGCCCCGAGGTCAGCAGGTCCCAGAACCCCTCGGTGCCCGCTCCGCCGGGTGCGCGCACCCCCATCCCGGTTATCACCACACGACGGGACATCGGATATCCGTTCCTCCCTTGACGCAGCGCCTTCGCTGGCCCACGTTGCCAACGCCCGCTCGAGGACAGCTCGACACCTGCTATTGAGGCGGTTTGGGAGGTTGTGGCGTGGTGGTACGGGCATTGTTTTGAAGCGGCGCAGCCGCTTAGCCCACCTACGCAACTCGCACCGCCGCGGGTTCTCAAACAGCGCCACCCCGCCGGGATTCTTGGCGAGAACAGCCCCGAAGCCGCGTATTGGACATACACAAATCGGGGATCCCACAGTCCAGACGGCGACCGTAATTCCCGCAGGGGGCCGCCACCCGCACCGTCACGCAAAACGAGCCTGGAAAACAGGCTCTATTGGCGGTGGACGCTCCACAGCGGATCCAGCGGTCCTCGAGGCGCGGCAACCACTCTCGGCGCGGTGAAGTTCCTCTTCCTCACCGGCGGCAGCCCTGCGACCGTCTTCGCCTTGTCCCCGTTGGCAACCGCTGCCCGGTTGGCCGGTCACACGGTCATCGTGGCTTCGCCCGAGGACATGACGTTGTTCGTCGCGGCGGCGGGCCTGCCAGCGGTTCCGGTCACGGACCGGAAGATGCTGGAGTTCATGTTCACCGACCGCGACGGCGCCAAGCTCTCGTTGCCCGAAGACCCGGATGAGCGCCTCTTCTTCAACGGGCGCGGTTTCGGCCGGTTGGCGGCCGCCAGCCTGCCCGCGCTCCGCGAGCTCGTCACGGACTGGCGTCCGGACCTGGTGGTCGGCGGCTCGCTCTGCTACGCCGCGGGGCTGCTCGCCGCGCAGCTCGGTGTGCCGTTCGTGCGCCACACGTGGGATCTCGGCGAACCGCCGGGGATCGACGCCGGGGCGGCCGCGGAACTCGCCGCGGAGCTCTCCGAGCTGGGGCTGAGCGAGTTGCCGGAAGCCGATCTGTGGGTGGACATCTGCCCGCCCAGCCTGCGCGCACCGGGGCTGGGCCAGCGCCAGGACATGCGCTTCGTGCCGTACAACCAGCAGCGCGCGCTGCAACCGTGGATGTACCGCCGCGGCGACCGGCCGCGCGTCTGCGTGACCGCGGGCAGCCGGGTCGCCCACGAGGCCGACCTGAAGTTCCTGCGGGAGCTCGTCGGCAGCCTCGGCGCGCTCGACGTCGAGATCGCCATCGCCGCGCCGGAGGCGGTCGCCACCGAACTGCGCGCCGGCGAGCACGTGCGGGTCGGGTGGTTCCCGCTGGACACCCTGCTCACCACGTGCGATCTGATCCTGCACCACGGCGGCGGGCAGACCTCGCTCAACGCGCTGCATGCCGGGGTTCCGCAGCTGCTGATCCCGAACATCCCCAAGATGGTTCCGCCGTGCGCCCGCATGTCGGAGCGCGGGGCGGCGATCACGTTGCTGGGCGACGACCAGGCCCCGGAGCGGCTCGGTGCCGCGGCGGCGGAGATCCTGACCACGCCGTCCTACCGGGAACGAGCGGGGTCGGTGCGCGACGAGATCGCCGCGCAACCGACCCCGGCCGAAGTGGTTGCAGTGCTGGAGAAGCTCTGAGCTCAGCCGCCTGCCAGCGCGGCCGCGGTCTGCTCGATCGCGGCCGCCAGCGGGGTCTCGCACTGCCATCCGGTCGCCGCCACGAACGCGGACGGGTCGACGTCGACGCTGCGGAAGTCGGTGCCGTCCGCGTGCGACGGAGGAGGCACGGAGACCACCGGCACCGGATCTGCTCCGGTGTGTCGCGCGACGGCGCCGGCGATCATCCGGAAGACGTCGCCGAGCGGTTCGGACTTGCCCGTGCCGATCAGGTAGTGCCGCCCGGCCAGCGCGTCGGCGTGGTCCATGGCGGCGACGAAGGCGCGGGCCGCGTCGGAGACGTTCAGCAGGTCGCGCCGGATTGTTCCGTCGTGCCACATGGTCAGCGGCTCACCGGCCAGCGCCCGGCGGATCATGGTGGACACCACTCCCCGGTCATCCGCGGTGTCCGCCGCCGGCGGCCCGAACACCGGCGGCAGCCGCAGGCTGATGCCGCGGAGCCTGCTGGACGCCGTGGCCTCCTTGAGGATCCACTCCGCGGCGAGCTTCTGCCGGTCATACGTCCCTTCGGGACGGTCTTCCTCGGTGCCGTCCAGGCGGCCTTCGGCGTGCTTGCCGACCTGGGTGTTGCTACCGGGGAAGACCACGACCGGCGCGGGATGGCCGTGCAGGACTTCGGCCAGTTCCCGGATCACACCGACGTTGGTGCGCTCGGCCACCACGTCGTCCTCGGCGATCCGCCAACCCGACGCCCCGCGGATCTGCGCGGCGAAGGGGAACACCGCGGCAGCGCCCTCGACCACTTCGGCGAGCGCTCCCGGTTCGGTCAGATCCACCTGGCAGGACTCGAAATCTGCCGTGCAACCGGCAGGTGCGGCGATCTCGCGGCGGGCGACGGCCCGCAACCGCACCGGCCGCCCGGCCAACGCCGCCGTCACGGCCGAGCCGAGGAAGCCCGACGCGCCGAGCACGACGACGAGCGGCTTGTCGCGTTCAGGCATCGGTGTTCTCCATCGCGAGCTCGGCCGCCCGGCAGGCGGCGTAGTCCGGGAGCAGGCCTTCGGCCGCGGCGGCGGCGAGCGTGGGCGCGCTCCGGTCCCGTTCGGACATCAGCAGGTCGAGGCCGTCCGGGATCGCCAGGCCCAGTTGCGGATCCAGCGGGTGCACGGCGCGTTCCTTCTCGGCGACGTATCCGGCCGACAGCAGGTAGACCATCACCGTGTCGTCCTCCAGCGCGACGAACAGGTGGCCCACTCCGATCGGCAGGTACAGCGCGGTGAACTCGGTCGCGGAGAGTTCCACGGCCTCCGCGCGCCCGAAGGTGGGCGAGCCGACCCGGACGTCGACGACGAAGTCCAGCGCTCGCCCGCTGGCGCAGTAGACGTACTTGGCCATCGACCTGGGCAGCGCGGTGAAGTGCACTCCGCGCACCACGCCGCGCCGGGAGCGGCTGCTGCTGGCCTGCGCCACCGGGAACAGCGGCCTGCCCAGCGCCTCCCCGAACGCCTGCTCCTGGAACGGTGAGGAGAACGCGCCTCGGTCGTCGCCGAAGACCTGCGGGGTGAACTCGTACGCGCCGGTGATGCCGAGCTCACGCACCTTCATGCCCGGCCGCCTTCCGCGGTGCCCACGAAGATGCCGGGCGCGACGAGCTCGTGCTTGACGTACTCGGGCGTCAGCCCGGCCCGGCGGAACGCGGCCTCGTAGGTATCCTGGTCGAACAGGGTCATCACGTGCGTGTCGGTGAAGTGCTCGATGCCGGTGTCCCGCTCCGCGACGGTGTAGTGCACCTCCATCCGGCTCGCGTCGCCTTGGCGCACCGAATGCGAGACCCGGGCGATCGTGCGTCCGTCCACTGTGACCACGTCCGCGCCGACCCAGCCGGAGATGAAGTTCCCGGGGAACCACCAGGGTTCCAGCAGCAGCACGCCGCCGGGCGCCAGGTGGTCGGCGAGGTTCTGCACCGCGCGGTCCAGGTCCGCGGCGGTGGGCAGGTAGCCGGCCGAGCTGAACATGCAGGTCACCGCGTCGAACCGGCGGTCGAGCCGGAAGTCGCGCATGTCGCCCTGGTGCAGCTGGAGCTCCGGGTTGTGCCGCTCGGCCACGACGAGCATCTCCGGGGCGAGGTCGACGCCGACCACCTCGCCGAACGAGCCGGCCAGCTCCCGCAGGTGCGCGCCGGTGCCGCAGGCGACGTCCAGCAGGGTCGCCGCGTCCGGGGTGCGCTCGCGGACGAGGTCGCGCACCAGCGCGGCCTCGGCCCGGTAGTCCTTGCCGCGGCCGTGGTAGAAGTCGTGGTAGATGTCGGCGCGCTGGTAGATTCCGGTGTCGGTTGCCATCTCGGGCCCTTTCCTCACAGTTCGCGCAGCACTTCGCGCAGCGCGCTGATCACCTTGTCCTGCAAGCCTTCCGGCATGGCCGGGTACATCGGCAGCGAGAAGATCTGCTCGGCGAGCGCCTCGGTGACCGGCAGCGATCCCCTGGCGACGCCGAGGTGGGCGAATCCGGTCATGGTGTGCACCGGCCACGGGTAGCTGATGTTCAGCGAGATGTCGTGCCAGTCCTTGAGCCGCTGGATGATCTCGTCGCGCCGCGGGTGCCGGACCACGTAGACGTAGTAGACGTGCTCGTTGCCCTCGGTCACCGAAGGCAGCTCCAGGCCGCCGGGCCCGCACAGGTCGCCGAGCTCCTCGGCGTAGCGGCGGGCGATCCTGCGGCGCCCCTCGACGTAGTCGTCCAGGCGGGTCAGCTTGCGGCGCAGGATCTCGGCCTGCACCTCGTCGAGCCGGCTGTTGTGCCCAGGAGTGGCCACGACGTAGTAGGTCTCTTCCATGCCGTAGTAGCGCAGCCTGCGCAGCACCCGGTTCACCTCGGCCTCGGCGGTGATGACCGCGCCGCCGTCGCCATAGGCTCCCAGCACTTTGGTCGGGTAGAAGGAGAAGGCTGCGGCGTCGCTCATCGTGCCCGCGAGCGCGCCGTTGTGGCGCGCGCCGTGCGCCTGCGCGCAGTCCTCCACGATCTTCAGGCCGTGCTGATCGGCGAGGCGCCGCAGCGGCGCCATGTCCACGCACTGCCCGTACAGGTGCACCGGCACGATCGTCTTGGTGCGCGGGGTGATGGCCGCCTCGACGAGGCCGGTGTCCATCAGGTAGTCCTCGGCGCGCACGTCGACGAACACCGGTGTCGCGCCGGTTTCGTCGATGGCGACGACCGTGGGCGCGGCGGTGTTGGAGACCGTGATCACCTCGTCGCCGCGGCCGACGCCCACCGCCTCCAGCGCGAGCTTCACCGCGTTGGTGCCGTTGTCGACGCCGACGCAGTGCGCGACGCCGTGGTGGGCGGCGTACTCGGCCTCGAAGCCTTGGACGCTCTCGCCGAGCACGAGGCGGCCGCTGGCGAACACCTTCTGCACCGCGTCCAGGATGTCGGCTCGTTCCGCCTCGTATTCGGGCAGGTAGTCCCAGACATAGGTGGTCACTAGTGCACCCTCTTTCGTGCAGGCGCCTGGATGGCGTTTGTGGTAAGTACTAGGCGGAAGCCGGGGTGACGGCCCGGAGTGGTCGCCCC